>JBDHTH010000001.1:0-29696 GCA_039808545.1 Phreatobacteraceae bacterium
ATCGATGCGCGCCACCACTATGTCGACGCCATGGCGCTCGACCTCGTGCGCCGGCCATGGGACTTCGACGTGCTGCCGATGGAGAACCTGTTCGGCGACATCCTCTCGGATCTCGGGGCGGGATTGATCGGCGGCATGGGCTACGCGCCGTCGGCCGATATCGGCGACAGGATCGGCATGTTCCAGCCGAGCCACGGCACCGCGCCGGACATCGCCGGCAAGGGCATCGCCAATCCGACCGCCATGATCCTCTCCGCCGCGATGATGCTCGACTGGCTGGGCGAGACACGCGGCAGCGATGCGGCGATCGACGCGGGGCGGGCGATCGACAAGGCGGTCGACCACGCCTTCGGCACGATCGGCCTCAAGGCGCATGACGTCGGCGGCAAGACCGGCACGATGGAGATCGGCACGGTCGTCGCCGACCTGATCCGCAGCGGAAAGGCCGATCCGCAATGAGCCTTTCGGTCGCGATCGCGGGATGCGGCTATTTCAGCCGTTTCCACCAGGACGCCTGGCGCCGCATCGACGGCGTAGACGTTCTGGCCGTGGCGGATCGCGACCCGGAGAAGCGCGCGGCAGCGCTGGCTCTGTTCCCTGAAGCGCGCGGCTTCGCGGATGCCGGGGAGATGATCCGCATCTGCCGGCCCGATCTGCTCGACATCGTCACGCCGCCCGCGACGCATCTCGATCTCGTGCGTGTCGGCGCCGAAGCAGGTATGCGCATGGTCTGCCAGAAGCCGCTCGCGCCGACCTACGGGGAGGCGGTGGCTGTCGTCGAGGCAGCCGAGGCGGCGGACGCGATGCTCGCCGTGCACGAGAATTTCCGCTTCATGCCGTGGTTTATCGAGACCGGGCGGCTGATCGCGGCGGGCCGCATCGGCACGCCGCTCGCGATCTCGTTTCGCCTCAGGCCCGGCGACGGGCAGGGCCCCGACGCCTATCTCGCGCGCCAGCCTTACTTCCAGAAGATGCCGCGTTTCCTGATCCACGAGACCGGCATCCACCTGATCGACGTCTTCCGCTGCCTGTTCGGCGAGATCACCGGCGTGTTCGCGCGGCTGAAACGCATCAACCCGGCGATTGCGGGCGAGGATGCCGGGCTCGTGATCTTCGACTTCGCGAACGGGGCGAGCGGGCTGTTCGACGGCAACCGGCATATCGATCACCCGGCGGCCGACACGCGCATGACCAACGGCGTGCTCCTCGCCGAGGGCACCGAGGGCGTGATCCGGCTGGACGGTTTCGGCAGGCTCTTCGTCCGCGCTCTTGGCGAGGCCGAGGCGGAGCACGCCTATGACTGGTCCGACCGCGGCTATGGCGGCGACTGCGTGCATGCGCAGTGCCTCCACGTCGCGGATCACATCCGCAAGGGGACGCGGCTCGTCAACAGCGGACGCGACTACCTGCGCAATCTGAAAATCGAGGAGGCGATCTACCGCTCCGACGCGGAGGCCCGCTTCGTCGCAGTCTGAAGCCAACAGAACCGAGCCAAGAGAAGGCGGCGCGAGCCGCCCGGCCGCTACATGATCCGGGAGGACACCATGACGAACCGTCGCACATTCCTGCAAGGCTCGGCCGCCGCCGGGCTCCTCGCAACGGGTTTTCCGAATATCGCCCGGGCGCAAGGCGCGAAAACGCTGCGCTTCAGCCACACCGACACCTCGGTGGGCGCGGCGCAGCAGGCCTCGCTGATGTTCGCGGATCTGGTCGAGAAATACACCTCCGGCCGCTACAAGGTGCAGGTCTTCCATTCCGGCCAGCTCGCCAACGACGCCAAGTCGCTCGACCAGCTCCAGATCGGCGGCCTCGATTTCGCGCTGACCGGCACCGTCACCTTCACGCCGCATGTGAAGGACCTGTCGCTCATCGCGCTGCCCTATCTCGCCGAGACATACGAGCAGGGCTGGAAGCTCTACGACACCTCCAAGTTCATCGCCCAGCAGGCGGCGCTCCTGCCCGCCAGGGGCATGCGCATCGTCGGCAACTGGGAGGCGGGGTTCCGCTCCTTCACCACCAACTTCGCCCTGAACACGCCGGCCGACGCCAAGGGCAAGAAGCTGCGGATCGCGCCCGTCGAGATGGTCCGCTGGATCATGGAATCGATCGGCTTCTCGCCGGTCGTGATGCCGGTCACCGAGGTCTATCTGGCGATCCAGCAGAACACCGTCTCGGGTCAGGAGAACCCGATCGACACGATCTACTCGCAGCGCTTCTACGAGGTCGCGAAATTCGTCACGCTGTCGCAGCATGTCTACTCGCCGCGCTGGCTCGCCATGGCGGAGAGGAGCTTCAAGGCGCTCTCGGCGGCCGATCAGGAGGCCGTGACGAAGGCCGCGAAGGAAGCCGGCGACTGGAACCGCAAGGAGGTCAAGGCGAATGACGAGCGGCTCCTGGCCGAGATGACCTCGAAGGGCGCCACCGTCTCCAAGCCCGACCTCTCGGCCTGGCGCAAGGCGAGCGAAGGGGCCTACGAGCGCTCGCGCAAGGAGTTCGGCGCGCAATTGGTCGATCAGATGCTGGCCGAGGCCGAGGCCGTCCGCAAGGCTGCAAGCTGAGAGGCGGCGCAAAGGCCAGCGCGATGTTCTTCCACCGACCCGCCACGCCGGAGCCGCGCTGGCTCCGGCTCCTCGGCGACGCGATCGACCTCGCCGTGGTCGTGCTCGCCGGGGTGCTCCTCCTGGTGATGCTCGCCAATGTCTCGGCGCGCGTCGCGCTCAACTCGGACATCGCCTGGAACACGGAATTCGGCGAGTTCGTGCTGCTCTGGGCGACGTTTTTGGGCGGGGCGGCGGCCGCAAGGCGCGGTGCGCATATGCGCATCACCGAGCTGATCGACAAGATGGGGCCGAGCCTGTCACGCGCCGTCGAGATCGCGACCCGCATCGGCACCGCGGCGGTCCTGGCCTGCCTCGTCTGGTACGGGACGACGATCGTGCAGAGCACGATGGAGCAGGAGATGACGGTGCTGCACTGGCCGATCGGCGTCCAATACCTCGCCATGCCGGTCGGCTCGGGCTTGGCGCTGATCTTCGTGCTGCACGAAATCTGGCTGCTGGCGCTGGGGCGCCCGGTCCCGCAGGAAGCCTTTACGGATTGACCCCATGGTTCTCGCCGTCATCTGCCTGATCTTCTTCGGCCTCGCGCTGCTCGGCATGCCGCTCGTCTGGGCGCTGCTCCTGACGGCGTCGGCCACGATCTGGATCTTCGGGCAGAGCTATCCGCTCGAGGCCATCTTCCTCACCTATGTGTCGAGCGTCGAGCCGCTGCATCTCGCGGCCGTGCCGCTGTTCATCTTCACCGGCGAGCTGATCACCCATGGCGGCGTCGGGCGGCGGCTGATCAGCTTCGCGCGCTCGCTGCTCTCCTTCATGCCGGGCGGGCTCGGCGTCGTCTCGGTAACAGCCTGCACGATGTTCGGCTCGGTCTCGGGCTCGGCCGTCGCCGATTCGGCGGCGATCGGATCGATCATGATCCCGCGCATGGCGGAGCGCGGCTATCCGCGGCCGTTCGCCGGCGCGCTGATCGCGGTGGGCGGCACGATCGGCGTGCTGATGCCGCTCTCGGTGCCGCTGCTCGTCTATGGGTTCGTCGGCAATGTTTCGGTCAGGGAGCTGCTCGTCTCGGGCATATTCCCGGCCTTCACGCTCGCCTTTGCGCTCATCCTGCTGTGCATGTGGAAGGGCCGTTCGCTCGGCTGCGATCTCGGCGGGGAAATGCCGAGCCGGGCCGAGATCTGGAAGAGCTTCGTCGCGATCCTGCCCGCGGCCGGCATGCCGGTCGTCATTCTCGGCGGCATCCTCAGCGGCTTCTTCACGCCGACGGAAGCGGCCTCGGTCGCGGTCTTCTACGGGCTGATCCTGGCGGTCCTCGTCTACCGCGAGATCAGACCGGCCCAGGTGCCGGGGCTGCTGCTGTCCTCGTTCCGTACGAGCGCGGTCGTCATGCTCGTGGTCGGCGCGACGGGGGCGCTGTCCTGGCTGATCACCGCCGAGCAGATCCCGGCCAATCTCGCGGCCGCGATCCTCGAGATCTCGGACAACAAATACGTCTTCTTCCTGCTCCTCAACGTCGCGCTGATCCTCGTCGGCATCTTCCTAGAGCCACTGCCCTCGCTCATCCTGACGGCGCCGCTCTTCATCCCGGCCGCCAAGGCGTTCGGCATCGATCCCGTCCATCTCGGGCTCGTGATGGTGTTCAACCTGGTCATCGGCCTCTACACGCCGCCGGTCGGCGGCACGCTGTTCGTGGCGGCGCGGATCGCCCGCGTCGGCATGGTGGCGATCAGCCGGGAGCTGATCCCGATGTTCATCATCGCGCTGCTGGTTCTTTTCCTCGTCACCTATGTCGAGGCGATCCCGATGGCGCTCGTCTGGTTCATGCGCGGATGAAACAGCTCGACATAGACGACGTATCGCTGGTCGGCAGCGGTCTCAGTAGGCCCGAATGCGTCCTGGCGACGAAGGCCGGCGACCTCTACACGGCCGACTGGCGCGGCGGCGTGGCGCATATCGCCCCCGACGGCAGCCAGCGGCTCTATGCCGGCGCCAGTGCCGATATCCCGGAAGGGCTCAGGCCCAACGGCATCGCGCTCGAGCCCGATGGCAGCTTCCTCGTCGCCAATCTCGGCAGCGAGATCGGCGGCGTGTGGCGCCTCGACCGCAGCGGCCAGCTCGCCCCCTATCTCGTCGAGATCGACGGCGCGCCGATCCCGCCATCCAACTACGTGGTGCGGGATTTCGCCGGCCGGCTGTGGCTGACGGTGTCGACGCGCATGAGCCCGCGCTCCCTCGACTATCGTCGCGGCGCGCGCAGCGGCTTCGTCGCCGTGATGGACGGGAAGGGCGCGCGCATCGTGGCGGACGGCCTCGGCTTCACCAACGAATGCCAGATCTCGCCGGACCGGCAATGGCTCTACGTCAACGAGACCTATGCCCGCCGTCTCAGCCGCTTCCCGTTGCGCGCCGATGCCAGCCTCGGCCCCGGGGAGACGGTCTGCGAGTTCGGGGCGGGCCAGTTTCCGGACGGTCTCGCCTTCGACGCGGAAGGGCAGGTCTGGATCGCCTCCGTCATTTCCAACCAGCTGCTGCGCGTGGATCCGGATGCCGGAATCATCGCGGTCATTCTCGCCGAAACCGATCCGGCGCATGTCGCCTGGGTCGAGGCGGCCTATGAGGCCGACGCGCTCGGGCGGCCGCATATGGACCGCAACCCCGCCGCGAAGCTACGCAACCTGTCGAGCATTGCCTTCGGCGGGCCCGATCTGAGGACGGCCTATCTCGGCGTGTTGCTCGGCGATGCCGTCGGCAGGCTCCGTCTTGACGTCGCCGGGGCGCCGCCGGTGCACTGGCGCTATTGAGGATGTCGGCGGCTGCTTGGCCTCATCGGAAGATAGCCTACAGCCTAGAACCGGATCTCCGCCAAGGACGTCCTGAGATCCAGGCTGGAAGAACAGGTCGCGTGAAGCCCAAACGAAACTTAGGCCCGCCGCCAACCGGGAGATCAGGCTCTCACGTCAGTCAGCTCCTCAGCCTTGCGACCGGCGTGCCATATCCGATGAGGGTGCCGGGTTCCGCGAGCACCGCCTCGACGATGCCGTCGGCCGGTGCGGTCACGGGTACGTAAAGCGGCCCGACCTGCACGAGACCGACGATATCGCTCTTCGCGACCGCCTGGCCAACCGTCGCGAGCGGCTCCGAGCGCCAGGGATGGGCGGACAGAAATCTTCCCGCGATGCTCGCTCGGGCGAGGATCGCGGTCTCCTGCGCCGCGCCGGCCGGCAGCGGCTTCGGCAGGTCGGCTTTCGGCGCGGCGGCGGGCTCGACGACGAGCGTCAGGGCGCCGTCCGCGCCATCGATCTCGACGCGGCCGATGCCGCGCCGTTCCATGGCGACCGCGAGGGCGTCGATGTCCGCGACGGTGAATGCCATGCTCAATACTCCCGATAGCGTGCGATGGTGGCCGCGAGACGGCCCATATAGGCCTCGACCGCGTCGCGGGCCGCGAGCGCCTCGTCGTAGGAGGCTTCCGCGAAGCGCAGCGAGCTGCCGAGCCGGGCCTGGCCGAGGCGCCAGAGATCGGCCTCGATGACGGTGCCGATCTTCGGATAGCCGCCGGAAGTCTGCGCGTCCCGCACCTGGATGATCGGCTGGCCGCTCGGCGGGATCTGGATCACGCCGGGCACGATGCCGTGCGAGCGTTTCTCGATCGGCTCCCGCGGCAGGACGGGCGAGCCTTCGAGGCGATAGCCATAGCGATTGCTCTGCGGCGTCACCTTCCAGGCGGTGCTCCAGAACAGCGAGCGGGCCGCCATGTCGAAGGCATGATACTCGCCGGCCGCGACGACCCGCAGGACCGTTGCCTCGGCCCGGTCCAAAGGCCGGGCCAGTGCGAATTCGGGCGGCTCGATGCCGAAATCCAGCAGGATCGCCCGCGCCGGCGGCGCGCCGACCGGCAGCCTGTCTCCAGCCCGAAGGACACGACCCTCCAGCCCGCCGAACTCCCCGCGAAGCTGGGTGCTGCGCGAGCCGAGAACGGGCGGCACGTCGATGCCGCCGGCGACCGTCAGATAGACGAGCGCCCCGCGCGTGATCCGCCGCACCGTGAGGACATCGCCCGTGCGCGCCGTTACGCGCCACCAGGGCAGCAACGGACGATCGCCGAGCAACGCCTCGGCGTCGCCGCCCGTCAACGCGAACTGCGTTTCGGCGAGAAAACGAAGGCGCAGCGGCGCGATCGCGATCTCGATGCCGGCCGCATCCTCCGAATTGCCGTTCAGGAGATTGCCGGCGCGCAGCGCGACGTCGTCCATCGCACCCGCCGTCCCGACCCCGAAGCGGTACTGGCCGAGGCGGCCGAGGTCCTGCACGGTGGTCGGCCCCGATACGGCCAGCAGTTCGATCACCGCACGACCCTTTCGACCGCGAAGCGGATCCGGTCGCCGGGCGCGAGCGCGGCCGGGATCGGTCGGTCGACGTCGAAGAAGCACCAGTCCGTATGCCCGATCGTGTGCCAGCCGCTCGGGCCCGGCGAGGCCGAAACGCCGGTCTGTGCGCCGCCGATCGATACGGCGCCGGCCGGAATGCGTTGCAGCGGCACCTTGCGACGCGGCACCGCGAGGCGCGGATCCATGCCGCCGAGATAGCAGTAGCCCGGATGGCTGCCGAGCGCGAAGACCGTGTAGAGCGGCGCGCTGTGCAGGCTGACGACATCGTCGACCGACAGGCCGCAATGCGCCGAGACATCGGCCAGCGAATTGCCCACCTCGCCGCCATAGGTCACCGGCAGCGCGACCTCGCGGCCCTCCAGAGGGGAGGCTTGCGCCGCGTGCCATGCCTCTTCGAGGAGTGCGAGGAAACGGTCGATGGCGCGTGGCGGGCGCGCGAAGAGAACCAGCAGGTTCGTCATCCCCGGCACCGCTTCGCTAACCCCCTCCCATGTCGCGATGCGGCGCGCCAGCGCCCAGATGCGCTGCTGCTGCGCGAGGTCGAAAGCGCCCGGCGCTTCGAAGAGGACCGCGGTCGTGGCGAGGAGGCTGATATGCGGGCGCTCCGCCATCTCAGGCGGCGTCCCGGCGTGCCAGCCATTGTCCGAGATGGTGGATTGCATAACCGCCTTCGCGGAACGCATCGTCCTCCAGGATGGCGCGATGGAGGGGGAGGTTGGTCTCCACCCCCTCCACGCGCATCTCGGAGAGCGCGACGCGGGCGCGGGCGAGCGCTTCCGCGCGCGTTTCGCCATGCACGATCAGCTTGCCGATCAGCGAGTCGTAATAGGGCGGAACGGTGCCGCCCGCCGCCATGTGGGAATCGACCCGGATGCCGATGCCGCCCGGAACGTCCCAGCGCGTCACGGTTCCGGGCGAGGGCGCGAAGCTCCAGGGATTCTCGGCGTTGATCCTGAATTCGAGCGCATGGCCCCGGCCCGCGATATCGGCCTGGGCGATGGGAAGCGGCTCGCCGCGCGCGATCCGGATCTGCTCCCCGACGATGTCGATGCCGCTCGTCGCCTCGGTGACGGGGTGCTCGACCTGCACGCGGGTGTTCATCTCGATGAAGAAGAACGCGCCGTCCTGGAACAGGAACTCGAACGTGCCCGCGCCGCGATAGCCGAGCCGCCGGCAGGCCTCGGCGCAGCGCGCGCCGACCGCCGCGACGAGCGCCCGATCGATGCCGGGCGCCGGCGCCTCCTCGACGACCTTCTGGTTGCGCCGCTGCAGCGAGCAGTCGCGATCGCCGATCCAGAGATGGTTGTCGTGATCGTCGGACAGCACCTGGATCTCGATATGGCGGGGCCGTTCCAGGAACTTCTCGATATAGATGGCGGGATTCTTGAAGGCGGCGCGCGCCTCCGCGCGGGTGACGTCGAGCGCCTCGGTCAGCTCTTCCGGCGCGCGGACGATGCGCATGCCGCGTCCGCCGCCGCCGCCCGCCGCCTTCACGATGACCGGATAGCCGATCTCGCGCGCGATCCCCGCGATCGCGGCCGGATCCTCCGGCAGATCCTCGTCCGGTCCCGGCACGCAGGGCACGCCGGCCTCGCGCATGGCGCGCTTGGCCGCGACCTTGTCGCCCATTGTTCTGATGCACTCTGCCGGCGGCCCGATGAAGACGCGCCCGGCCGCTTCGACCGCCGCCGCGAAATCGGCGTTCTCCGAGAGAAAACCATAGCCGGGATGGATCGCGCCGGCGCCGGTCGCCTCCGCCGCCAGCAGGATCGCCGAGGCGTTGAGATAGCTGCGGCCGGCCGCGGGGGGGCCGATGCAGACGGCCTCGTCGGCGGAAGCGACATAGGAGGCGTCGCGGTCCGCCTCCGAATGGGCGACGACCGTCTTCAGTCCGAGAGCGCGGCAGGCACGCTGGATCCGCAGGGCGATTTCGCCGCGATTGGCGATCAGGACCTTGTCGAACATCGACGCCCTCCGCTGCGCCTCCGCCGGCCGGCAGTCACGCCGCCGCCGCATCGAGGCCGATGCGGAGCAGCGGTTGCCCGGCTTCGACCTCGGAGGCGTTCTCGGCAAGGATTGCCAGCACCGTTCCGGCGGCCTCGGCCTCGATCCGGATGAAGGTCTTCATCGCTTCGACCACGCAGACCGCCTGCCCGGCCTCGACCCGCGCGCCGAGCTCCGTGAAGGGCGGCGCGCCGGGCGCCGGCGCGCGATGAAAGACGCCGTAGGTCGGGGCGCAGATCTCGATCTCCGCGGCGGCGCTCGCGGCGGCTGGCGCCGAGGTTGCCGGAGGCGCGGCGCGCTCGGCCGGCGGGGACGCGACTTCCGCGACGGCTGCGCCGGGCTGGCCCTTCACTATGCGAATGCGCGTGCCGTTCTCGGTGATCTCCAGCTCGGCGATCCGCGACCGGGCCACGAGATCGAGCAGCTCTTCGATGCGCGTGAGATCCACGTCGCAGGCCCTTTCTTTTCCGCCGCGATGCCCTTAAGGCGCCGGCTGCGTCTTGCGCTGCGCGAAGTTCAGGCCGCCGACCACCTGCTGGGTGGGCATGACCTCCATGAAGGTCACGTTCATGCGGGCCGGCGATCCGACCGCGAAGGCGATGGCATTCGCGATATCCTCCGGCTGCAGCGAATCGTAGTCGTCGAAGAAGCGGCGCTTAGCCTCGTCGAGATCGCCGAGAAGCCGGCCGAACACCTCCGTCTCCACCCGCGCCGGCGACAGCTCGGTGACCCGCACCCGCGTGCCGTAGAGATCGACGCGGAGCTGCCGGCAGAGCGAATGCACGCCAGCCTTCGTCGCGTGATACACCGTGTTGCCGCCGCCGAAGGCGTAATGCCCCGCGATCGACGAGATGTTGACGATATGCCCACGGTCGCGCTTCGCCATGCCGGGCACGAACAGCCGCGTGAGATGCAGCACCGCGCGCAGGTTGACGTCGATCAGCGCATCGACATCCTCCGGCGTCGTATCGAGGATGTTGCCGCGCCGCGACTGGCCCGCATTGTTGACGAGGACGTCGATCTCCACCGCCTCGGCGAGCCGCGCGACGCTCGCGAGGTCGCCGACATCGACCGCATGCGCGATGCAGCCCGTCTCGCGCGCCAGCGTCTCCAGGCGCGCGGCGTCGCGGGCGAGCGCGTGGACCTTCAGCCCCTCGGCCGCGAGCCGGCGGACCGTGGCGGCGCCGATGCCCGAGGAGGCGCCGGTGACGAGGGCCGTGCGATAGGCGGAAATCGTCATGCGAGGCTTCCCTGAAAAGCGCGTCCCGGCGGACGTCGCATGGGGCGCGTTGTCGTCGCGCGACTTCAACGTATAGGCTTCGGCGGGGCTCGGGCGCTAAGAACAAATTATTGTTGCCGCATAGGCGCCGCGTATAGCCGGGGACCGGACGGAACAGCGCACGTGGACACGCGACGCCTGGAAGCCTTCGTGAAGATCGTCGATCTCGGCAGCGTCACCCGCGCCGCCAAGGTGCTCAATGTCGCGCAGCCGGCGCTCAGCCAGCAGATCGCCGGGCTCGAGGCCGAGTTCAAGCGCCAGCTTCTCGTCCGCACGACGCGCGGCGTGACGCCGACCGAGGCCGGGCAGACGCTCTACCGCTACGCCAAGTCGATCCAGCGCCAGCTCGACGAGGCCCGGCGGCACATCCTCGACGCCAACCAGCGGTTGACCGGCAACGTGACGGTGGGGCTCGCGCCGCTCAGCTCGGCAACGCTGCTCGCCCTGCCGCTGCTGCGCGAAACGCGCCGGCGCCATCCCGGAATCGTCCTGCATGTCGTCGACAGCTTCGGCATCGTCTTGAGCGAGCTGATGCTCAAGGGCAGCATGGACATCGCGCTGCTCTACGGTGACCGGCCCGTGCGCGGACTGGACTACAGGCCTGTCCTGAAGGAACGGTTCTCGCTGGTTGCCGCGCGGCGAGCCTTTCAGGACCACGGTGACGGCACGGCGATCGGCCCGGAGGCGCTTGGATCGTTCGACCTCCTTCTGCCCTCGAAGGAGTCGTTCCTGCGGCAGGCGACGGAGCGGATCTGCGCGGAGGGAAACGTGCAGCCGCGGGTCGTCGGCGAGGTTCAGTCGCTGCACCTGCTCTCCGCCGCGCTGGCGGCCGATATCGGCGCGACGGTGCTGCCGGCGAGCATCGCCAGGACGCTTCCGGACTTCGCCGCGCTCGACCTGCGCCGGATCGACGCGACGGCCGCCATGTTGCAGCTCTCGCTCTGCATATCGGACTATGCCGGGCTCTCGGACGCCGCCTTCGCGGTCTACAACATTCTCCTGGAATTGATCGCGCAGGGCGGCGTACTGGAGGCCTAGCGCTGCGCTCGATGCCGCGCAGCGTTGCGCCGAGTCATCATTTTCGGCGATGCCCCGATTGGAAGATCCTGACTTGGCATGCACGAAACCCTCTGCTTTTTAGCTTTTCGGCCGCTGCGGCCAGCAAGGGCGGAGACGACAGGTGGTTCACGTCATAAGAAATTTCGATAGACCCGCGGCAGACCTCGTCGCGCAGATTCAGAAATATCCTCCATCCACCCTGCACGAGGCGCAGGGGCGATCGGGCGCGCTGACCTCGCGGATCAAGCCGATCTATCCGGGCATGCGGGCCTGCGGGCCGGCCCTCACGGTGAGCTGCCACCCCGGCGACAACATGATGCTCATCACGGCGATCACGCTTGCCAAGCCGGGTGACGTGCTGGTGGTCAGCGCCGGCGACCGCCCGGAGCAGGGCGGCTTCGGCGAGGTCCTCGCCACGGCCTGCATGGCGAAAGGCATCGCGGGCCTCGTCACCGATGCGGGGGTCCGCGACGGCCCGGCGGTGCGCGCGCGGGGCTTCAACGTCTTCTGCTATGGCCTCTGCATGAAGGGCACCGTCAAGGAGACGCTCGGCGCCATCAACCAGCCGATCACCATCGGCGGCGTCCATATCCGGCCGGGCGACATCGTCAGCGCCGACGATGACGGCGTCGTGGTTGTCCCGCAGGAGACCATCGCGGATGTCTGCGCCAAGTCCGAGGCCCGCGAGGCGAAGGAAGCCGAGGTGATGAAGGCGCTCGAGGCGGGCGGCGACATCCTGGAGCTTTCCGGCATCGGCAAGGTGCTGCAGGCGAAGGGATGCACCTTCGCCTGACGATGCCGCCACGGCATCGCTCGGCCTGCATCCGCTGCTGCGGCTTGAAATCGGCCGGCCGCGTGCTTCTATGGCGGCCGCCGCGTCTGGCATGTCGTGCGGGCAGGAGGAACGCGCCTCTTGCCCGCTTGTCCGCAACGGATGTCCGGGAGCCGGCCATGGATACCAGGCGGCTTAGATCCTTCATCAGGATTGTCGATACCGGCAGCATCACGCGTGCGGCCGACGTCCTGAACATTGCCCAGCCCGCGCTCAGCCAGCAGCTGGCGGCGCTCGAATCGCATTTCCGCCAGCAGCTTCTGATCCGCGGCCCGCAAGGCGTGACACCCACCGAGGCGGGCCGCACGCTCTATAGGCACGCCCAGGTCATCCTGAAGCAGTTCGACCTCGCCTATGCGGATGTCAGCGCGTCGCGCTACACGATTTCCGGGAAGGTTTCGATCGGGCTGGCGCCCTATAGCGGGGCGACGCAGCTTTCGGTTGCGCTGCTACGCGCCGTGCGAGAGGAGCTGCCCGGCGTCACGCTGCACATCGTCGAGAGCTTCGGTCAGGCTTTCAGTGAGCTCGTGATCAACGGCCGGCTCGATCTGGCTGTCATCCACGGGGCGGGCCCCATCAAGGGCGCCAAGTTCAAGCCGATCCTGACCGAGCGCTTCTTCCTGATCGCGCCGCTCGAATCCGACTGGCCGGACGAGCCCGTGCCGCTGGAGCGGCTTGCCGGTGTGCCGATGCTGCTGCCGCCGACCTATAATTTCGTCCGTCGCGCGGTCGAGCTCGCGTTCCTGCGCCGCGGCGCGCCGCTCAATCTGGTCGCCGAGATAGAATCGCTGATCACGCTCGGCAAGAGCGTGACGGAAGGGCTCGGCGCGACGATCATGCCGATGAGCTTCGCGCGCGACATCGTCGGCCTCGACCGTGTCAAGGTGCGGGATATCGATCCGGCCATCGAGGAAACGCTCTCGATCTGCATGCCCGAGCATTCCACATTGTCGGAGCCGGCCGAAGCCGTGCGCCAGATCCTCGAGCGGCTGGAACCCCTGATCCAGTCCGCCGCGGACTAAATGCGCGGCGCCACCTTCACCCACGCCCCATCGGCGCGCGCGCTCGCGGCGATCGCCTCGAGCGTCGCGGCGATATCGAGCGATTCCGCCTCGCTCGCGCCGGTCCAGCGGTCGGCGCCGTGCGTCAGCATGTCGGCGAAGGATTCTGCCTCCCGCCGGAAGCCGTTGCCCTCCGGCACCGGAATGTCCTCGAACGGCGCGTCGTAGGCGATGCCCTTGCGCAGGCGCAGCAGCGGCGGCCCGTAGAGGGGCGGGTGGTTGAGGTAATTCGTCTCGATCAGGCCCTCGCTGCCGGTGATCTCGGCATGGCGGTGATAGGCGGTCTCGAAGGAGCAGGACATCTGCGCCAGGATGCCGCTTGGGAACACGATATTGGCGATCGTCGTGAGGTCGACACCGTTCGCCGCGAAGCGGGCGGTCGCCTGCACGCGTTCGGGCCTTTCGCCGGCGACGATGCGGATCAGGCTGAAAGGATAGGTTCCGGCATCGAGCAGCGCGCCGCCGCCAAGCGCCGCGTTGAGGCGGATATTGGCGGGATCGGCGGCCATGACGCCGAAGCTCGCGCGGATGGTGCTGATCCGCCCGACTGCCCGCGCGGCGATCAGCGCGCGCAGCGTCGTGGTCTGCTCCTGCGCCATATAGGGATAGCCCTCGACGATCCGCACGCCGTGCCGGCGCCCGGCCTCGAAGATGGCCCGCGCCTCGCTTTCGCCGACCGCGAGCGGCTTCTCGCAGAGCACCGGCTTGCCGGCCGCCGCCGCCTTGATCGCCCATTCGGCATGCAGGCCGTTCGGCAGCGGGATGTAGACCGCGTCGATCTCGGGATCGGCGAGCAGCGCCTCGTAGGAGCCGTGCCAGCGCGGCACGCCGGTCTCGCGGGCGAAGGCCTCGGCCTTGTCGGCGGCCCGGCTCGCGACCGCTGCAACTGTGGCCTTGTCCGACGGCTTGACGCCCTTGATGAAGGCGCGGGCGATGTTGGCGGCCCCTAGGATACCGTAGCGCAGCGGCGGCTGGGTCATGGTGGGATCCCGCGGCTAAAGCATCGGCTCGAACTGGCAATGCACCAGCAGCTCCGAGACCGAGGCGTTGTTGGGCAGCCGCAGCGCCATGTCGGTCAGCGCCGCGATATCCTCGGGCGCACTCATCTCGTGGCGCGGGATCTCGTCGTCGGCGAGCGTCATGTCGGTCGCCACATAGCCCGGACAGATGACGGTCGCGCGGATGCCGGCGGCGCGGCCCTCGCGGCGGATGCCATGCGTCATCGCCACCACGGCGAACTTGGTCATCGCATAGCCGACATTCGACCCGACGCGCTTGCCCGACAGCGAGCCGAGATTGACGACGCGCCCGTGGCCGCAGACCGCCAGATAGGGAAGGGCGGCCTTGATCACCCGGAGCGGTCCCTTGACGTTGACACGCCACATCTCCTCGAGGAGCTCTTCGTCGCCGTCCGAGACGCGCACCTTCGGATTGATGCCCGCCGCGTTGACGAGCCCGTCCACCCCGCCCCAGCGCGCCACCGTCGCCTCGACCCAGGCGAGCGGGCTCGCGGCGTCGGTGGCGTCATAAGGGTGCACCATCAGGTTCTCGGCCTCCTTCATGCGCGAGGGATCGCGCATGCCGGCCGACACCCTGTAGCCGGACTTCAGGAGGCGGTTCACCACCGCCCGCCCGATGCCGCGCGAGGCTCCCGATACCATGACGATGCGATTGTCAGGCTCCAGCATCCGTTCCTCCCGTTCCGAATGGCGGGAGCCTAGGCAGCCGATAGCCGCGTGCATAAGACCGTTTCGCTCTGTCGGTATCCGCGCGGCTTATGGGCGCACAGCCGCGCTCATTCGCGACCCTTATGAGGGCAGAAGAAATTCGTCCTATGCCGAGCATCGGCGCGCTCCTACGGTCCGTTCACCCGAGTGCTGCCCTGCGGAGCCTGCGATGCCGGAAATCGCCGATCGACTGAAGAAGGTCAAAGTCTCGGCCTCGGCCGCGATGACCGACAAGGCGCGGGAGCTGCGCGCCCAGGGCGTGAAGATCGTCAGCCTGTCGTCGGGCGAGCCGGACTTTCCGACGCCGCCGCATGCGGTGGAGGCGGCGCACCAGGCGGCGCTCGCGGGCGACACGAAATATCCGCCGCAGCCCGGCACGCCGGCCCTGCGCGCCGCCATCCAGCGCAAGTTCAAGCGCGATAACGGCCTCGACTATGCACTCGACGAGATCCTCGTCGCCAATGGCGGCAAGCAGGTGATCTTCAACGCGCTGCTCGCGACCTGCAATCCGGGCGACGAGGTGGTCATTCCAGCGCCCGGCTGGATCACCTATGCGGATATCGCCCTCCTCGCCGAGGCGACGCCCGTGCCGGTGCCGTGCCCGGAGAACAACGGCTTCAAGCTGCGCCCGGCCGATCTCGAGGCCGCGATCACCGCGAAGACCAAATGGCTGATCCTGAATTTCCCGAACAACCCGACGGGCGCCGCCTGCACGCGGGCCGAGATGCGCGAGATCGCGGACGTCATGCTCCGCCATCCCCATGTCTGGATCCTCACGGACGATATCTACGAGCACCTCGTCTATGGCGGCTTCGAGTTCTGCACGATCGCCGAGGTCGAGCCGGCGCTGAAGGGTCGCGTGCTGACCGTCAATGGCGTGTCCAAGGCCTACGCGATGACCGGCTGGCGGGTCGGCTATTGCGGCGGCCCGAAACCGCTGATCGCGGCCATGAACAACGTGCACGGCCAGGCGACCGGCGGCATCACGACGGTGAGCCAGGCGGCGGCCGTCGCGGCGCTCGACGGGCCGCAGGACCTTCTCGCCGAGCGCGCCGCCATCTACCAGGCACGGCGCGACATGGTGGTGGAGCGGCTGAACCGCATTCCCGGCATCACCTGCCACAAGCCGGAAGGCGCCTTTTACGTCTTCCCGAACATCGCGGGATGTATCGGCAAGACGAGCCGCGGCGGACGGCTGATCGCCAACGACACGGATTTCGTGACGGCCCTCCTTGCCGAGCAGCATGTCGCGACCGTGCAGGGAGCGGCCTATGGCATGAGCCCCTATTTCCGGATCTCCTATGCGACCGACATGGAAACGCTCGAGGAGGGGTGCGACCGCATCGCGGCCTTCTGCGCCGGGCTGACGTGAGGCCGACACCGCGCCGCGGGCATAAGCGCTGCAAATGACCCTAAACGAAGATCGTCTTGGCGTAGCGGCGTAACGGCTCGTAAGCTTTGTTCCATGGTGGCGGTCGGTATCGGCTCCGGGCAATGCAGCCCCCTCACGCCCGCGCACCGGAAAATGGCAGAGGTCGGCGAAACTCCATCGCGGCTGCGTGAGCGAGGCTGCGCGCCGCGCCATGGCCGCAGGAAAAAACGGGGGATGAGCGTGCATATCGTAACATGTTCGACCCGGCAAGGATTCGGCGCGTGACCGAGAACGTCGAGGAGATGCCGCGCCGCCGGGCCTCGATTCCGCCGTTTCGTCTCTCGGCGAAATATCTCGCCCTGCCGATGCTGGCGTTTCTCTCGTATTTCTTTTTCTATCCGGCGCTCAGCCTGCTGTTCTCCAGCGTCCAGACCCAGAACAGCCAAGGCATCGTCGGCCCGCCCTATACGCTCTCCCACTATGTTCGGCTGATCGACGTCGACCTCTATGCGCGGGTCTTCTGGAACACGCTGCGCATGAGCGTGATCACCTCGCTGCTCGCCACCCTCATCGCCTATCCGGTCGCCATCGTCATGGTGAAGAGCCGGCCGATGGTGACGCGGATCATCACCTTGATCGTCATCGCGCCGCTGATCGTCTCGGTGGTCGTGCGCGGCTACGGCTGGCAGCTCGTGCTGATGAACGGCCCGAAGGGCATGCTGAACTGGATCCTGATGACGCTCGGCATCACCGACGGGCCGATCTCGGTCCTCTATACGGAAGCCGCGGTCATCATCGGCTCGCTGCACGTGTTTTTCCCGATGATGGTGCTGCCGCTCGCCTCCGCGCTCGGCAAGATCGACCCGAACCTGGAGGACGCGGCGCGCATGCTCGGCGCGCCCTGGTGGAAGGTCTTCCTTAGGATCACGCTGCCCCTGAGCCTGCCGGGCTTCGTGGCCGGCTTCACCATCGTGTTCTCGCTGACGGCCGGTTCCTTCGTGATCCCGGCGATCCTCGGCGGCCCCGCCGCGCTGATGCTCGGCAACCTGATCGAGCAGCAGATCTTCGTCGTCTACGACTGGCCGTTCGGGGCCGCCATCGCGATGATCCTGGTCGCGGTCGTCTTCGCCGTGAACGGCGTCTCGATGTGGCTGCTCGAAGGCCGCCGTTTCAAGAGGGCCGAGTGATGGACGAGCGCTTCTCCGGCCCCGGCGCCTGGACCCTCTACGCGATCACCATCGCGATGATGGTCTTCATCATGACGCCGCTCCTCCTGGTGATGGCGGTCTCGGTGTCGGACAGCTATTTCGTGACCTTCCCGCCGCAGGGCTTCACGCTCAAATGGTACCTGAAGGTGCTGGAGGATCGCGACTTCATCGACGGGATGAAGCTCAGCATCCTGCTCGCCTTCGGCGCGACCGCGGGCTCGCTGCTGCTCGGCGTGCCGGCCGCCTTCGCACTCGTCCGGGGCAACTTTCTCGGCGTCGCGGCGATCAAGGGGTTTCTGCTCTCGCCGCTGATCTTTCCGACCCTCGTCACGGGTCTCGCGCTGCTGCAGGTGCTGTCGCGGCTCGGCTCCGAGGATGCGCGGCTGAACCTGCTCATCGGCCATATCGTGGTCACGGCGCCCTATGTCATACGCACCGTGATCACCGGGCTGCAGCTCGTCGACGAAAACCTCGAGGATGCGGCCCGCACCCTCGGCGCCAACCGCCTCGTGACCTTCTGGCGCGTTACGCTGCCGCAGATCGCGCCAAGCGTTGCCGCGGGCGGGCTCTTCGCCTTCATGGTGTCGTTCGACAACTACCCGATCTCGATGTGGCTCGCCAATTCCGAGCACACCCCGGTGCCGCTCGTTCTGATGCGCCAGCTCGTCAACGTCTTCGACCCGTCGGTCCCGGCGATGTCGACGATCATCATCCTGCTCGCGCTGCTCGGCGTCCTGATCCTGGAACGCCTGGTGGGCCTGCGCCGCGCTCTCGCCGCCTAGAAATTCTCGCAAGCAAAGGGGAATGGAACCATGGCACTTTCGCGCAGAACCCTGATCAAGGCCGGCGCCGCCGCGTCGCTGTTTCCGACTATCATCAGCCGCGCCTCGGCGCAGGGCAAGCAGCTCCATGTCGGCGTCTACAACTCGGCGCAGGGCAAGCTGATTCAGAAGGAAATCATTCCGAAGTTCGAGGCCGAGTTCAAATGCCGTGTCTTCACGACCGAGGGCGCGACGCTCGCCAATATCGCGGCCCTGCGCGCCACGCGGGACGCGCCGCGCTTTAGCGTCATGTCGATGGACGATGTCGGCATCCCGCAGGCCAAGCAGGAAGGGCTGATCGACAAGCTCGACCCCAACAAGATTCCGAATCTCGAGAAGGTCTACAAGCGCTACATCTTCGAGGACGGCTACGGCGTCGGCTTCGCGATCTCGAGCGCCGCGATGTTCATCAATCCGCAGGTGACGAAATCGCTGGAGAGCTACGAGCAGATCTTCGACGCGAAATACCGCAAGCAGATCCTGCTCAACACGCCGAAGAACACGCAGAGCGTGCTGATGCTGATCGTGGCGACCTCGCTCGCCACCGGCAAGCCGCTGAAGGAGGCGCAGTATCTCGTCGACCAGGGCTGGGACAAGCTCGCGACGCTGAAGCCGAACGTCCTCACCATCTATGACAGCGAGGCGCAGGTGCTGCAGGTCGCGCAGGGCCAGGCGACGATCGGCGGCATCGAGTATTCCAAGGCGATCTATCCGCACACGGCCAAGGGCATGCCGATCGACATGGCGTTCCCGAAGGAGGGCTCGTTCACGGGCATCAACAGCATCACGCTGGTGAAGAACGCGCCCGAGCCGGAGCTCGGCGCGGCCTTCATCAACCGCCTGCTGGAGCCTTCCGTCGCGAAGATGCTGGCCGAGCAGACGCTCAGCGCTCCCTCGGTCGCCGGCATCGACTTCAAGCCCGAGGTCGCCCGCTTCCTCGCCTATCCGGACACGAAGGCGACCGATCTCGGCCTCTTCACGCCGGACTGGAACTATATCGTGCCGCGCCGCGGGCCGTGGCTCGAGCGCTACAACCAAGTCTTCACGAGCTGAGCGGCGCCATCATGAAATCGGCCGAAGTCAGGCTTGAATCGCTTTGCAAGCACTACGCCGACCTGAAGGCGGTCGATGACGTGTCGCTGACCATCGAGCCGGGCAGCATGATCGCGCTGCTCGGCCCGAGCGGCTGCGGGAAGACCACCTGCCTGAGAATGATCGCGGGCCTCATCAGGCCCTCCTCCGGCGCGATCTACATCAACGGCAGCGACGTGACGCCGGTGCCCGTGCACCGGCGCAACATCGGCATGCTGTTCCAGAACTACGCGCTCTTTCCGCATATGACCGTGGAGGAGAACATCGCGTTCGGCCTGCAGATGCGCGGCGTTGCCAAGGCCGATATCGCCCAGAAGGTCGCCGATGCGCTCGCCCTGGTGCAGCTCTCGGCGCTCGGCAAGCGCTATCCGGCGCAGCTTTCGGGCGGCCAGCAGCAGCGTGTGGCGCTTGGCCGTTCGCTGGTCATCGAGCCGGCCGTGCTGCTGCTCGACGAGCCGCTCGGCGCGCTCGACAAGGGCCTCCGGGAGAGCATGCAGGTGGAGCTGCGCGCGCTCCAGCAGCGCCTCGGCCTCACCACCGTCATGGTCACGCACGACCAGGACGAGGCGCTGACCATGGCGGACAAGATCGTCGTCATGCGCGGCGGCCGGCTCGAGCAGGTCGGCTCGGCGACCGAGATCTACCAGCGGCCGGCCTCGACCTTCGTGGCGCGCTTCATCGGCGCCTCCAACCTCTTCGAGGGCCGCGTGGCCGCCCGCAACGGCGCCGGGGCCGAGATCGTCGCCGAGAACGGCATCCGCTTCCGCGTCGAGCAGCTTGCGGAGGATCGCAAGGACGTCACCGTCTCGGTCCGCCCGGAATCGATCGTCGTCGACAAGGCGGCCGGCAACGGGGCCGCGCCGGAGGGGGCGAACGCCGTGCGCGCCAGGATCGATCAGGTCGTCTATCGCGGCTATGTCAGCCACTACTACATGAGCACCGCCGATGGCGGGCAGCTGATCGCCTTCGAGCAGAACCAGTCCAGCGAAACCGGCCTGCACTACGCGCCCGGCGACGAAGTTCTCGCCCGCTGGAGCCCTTCGGCGATCCACGTCATTCCGCAAGCCTGAACCAAGACGGCCGCGCAACCCGATCGCATCATGCTGGATCGACATTCACGCCAGACCGATATCGCCGTGCCGCTCGCTGCCGTGCCGCCCGGCGCGCCGAAGATCAGCTTCATCGGCACGCATGCGGTGCTCGTGGAGGCGCCCGGCGATCTCTGCCTGGAGCAGCAGAACCGCATCTGGACGCTCGCCGAGCTGGTCTCGGCCTGGCCGAATGTCGCGGAGGCGGTGCCGGGGGTCACCAACCTCATGCTGGTGCTGAAAGCCCCGCTCGAGGATGTCGACGCCTTCGTCGCGACGCTGCAGGAAACCTGGCGCCGCCTGCCGCGCCGCGAGCGCAAGGGCAAGCTGATCGAGATCCCGGTGATCTATGGCGGCGAGCTCGGCTTCGACCTGCCGGCCGTCGCGCGGCGCGCCGGCCTGTCGGAGCGCGAGGTGATCCGCATCCATGCCGAGCGCGCCTACACGGTCTTCGCGATCGCGAGCTCGCCGGGCTTCGGCTATCTCTCGGGCCTTGATCCGCGCATCTTCATGCCGCGCAAGACCGTGCCGTCGCTGAACATGCGCGCCGGCTCGGTGACGATCGGCGGCATGCAGACCGGCGTTGCGGTGTTGACGAGCCCGAATGGCTGGAACGCCATCGGCTGGGCCGAGCAGCCGATGTTCGATCCGGGTAGCGAGACCCCCTCGCTGATGTCGCCCGGCGACGAGGTGCGCTTCCGCATCGATCGGATCGAGCTGTGATCGAGATCCTGACGAGTCACGCTTTCAACACGATCCAGGATCGCGGCCGCTTCGGCGCGCGGCGCCTCGGCGTCAGCACCTCCGGCGTCATGGACCCGCTGGCGCTCGCGGCCGGCAACCTGATGCTCGGCAATGCCGAGGATGCGGCCGCGATCGAGGTGCAGACCTTTCCGTTCCGCCTGCGTTTCACGGCGACGACGCGTTTCGCGGTGACGGGCGCGGATTGCAGCGCGCGCCTCGCGGACCGCGCTCTGCCGCCCTGCTGGTGCGGCCGGGCGGCGGCCGGCGACGTGCTGGCGCTCGGCATGCCGAAGCGGGGCTCGCGCGCCTATGTCGCGGTGCCGGGAGGCATCGCGGTGCCGCCCGTGCTCGGCTCGCGCAGCACGCATCTGCGCGCCGGCTTCGGCGGCCATGAGGGGCGCGCGATCGCCGCCGGCGATCGGCTGGCGGTCGGCGCCGATGACGGGATAGAGGCGCCGCGCGCCGATTTCGGCGTCATGCCGGCCGATGTCGCCATTCCGGCCGAGCCGCTCGAACCGACCTCCCTCGCGATCCGTGTCCTACGGGCCGGCGAATACGATTTCTTCCCGGCCGAGATGCAGCGCCTCTTCTGGGAAACGCCCTGGAGGATCAGCCTGCAGAGCGACCGCACCGGCTACCGGCTGGCGGGCGCCAAGCTGCTCCTGCCCAGGCCCGTGGAGATGCGCTCGCACGGCGTCGTCTCGGGTGTCGTGCAGGTTCCGCCGGCCGGCGAGCCGATCATCCAGATGAGCGACGCCAATACGGCCGGCGGCTATCCGAAGATGGCGGCCGTGATCGAGGCCGATCTATGGCGCCTCGGCCAAGCCGGGCCAGGCACGCTGATCCGCTTCGTCGACGTGTCCTATCGGGACGCGGTCGCCGCGATGGAGCCGGTCGCGGCCTATGTCGCGCGCATTGCGCGAACCGCCGCGCTTTACCGGACGCTTTGAACGGGCGCGCCGCCGCCCAGGAGGACAGCAAGATGAAGATCGACGTGAACTCGGACATGGGCGAGGGCTTCGGCCCCTACCGCATCGGCGACGACGAGGCGCTGATGGATGTCGTCTCCTCGGCCAACGTCGCCTGCGGCTTCCACGCCGGCGACCCGATCATCATGGATCGCACGGTGCGCATGGCGAAGGCGCGCGGCGTCGGCGTCGGCGCCCATCCCGGCCTGCCGGACCTGCTGGGCTTCGGCCGGCGCGTGATCCAGATGGACGCGGCCGAGATCGAGAAGCACATGGTCTACCAGATCGGCGCGCTGCAGGCGGTCGCCGCCAATGTGGGCCACCGCGTGACGCATGTCAGCTTCCACGCCGCGATGGGCAACATGGTCAATGCCGATCCCGACATGGCGCGCGTCGTCGCCAAGGCGATCGCCAGGATCGATCGCGACCTCATCGTCTTCTCGATGCCTGACCAGCCGATCGTCGCGGCGGCCGAAGAAGCCGGCCTGCGGACGCTGACGCTGTTCCTCGCGGACCGCGCCTATGACGCGACCGGCAATCTGGTGCCCCGCAAGGTCGCCAATTCGGTGATCACCGCGCCCGAGGCGGTCGCGGCCCGCGTCAAGCGGTTCCTGGACGACGGCACGGTCGAGACGATCGACGGCCAGTCTATCAAGGTGAAGGCCCGCTCGATCCTCGTTCACAGCGACACGCCCGGCGCGGTGGACCTCGCCCGCACCGTAAGGCGCGTCATCGAGCAGGGCGGGGGAAAGGTCGTCGCGGCGACGGAGCTGGCCATGGCTACGGCAGCGTAGAGGAGCGGCAGCCGAGACGACCGTTATCTCAACGTCTTTCCGGGTCGCCACTTTGTGGCCGCCGTGCCGGTGCGTTGCTGGCGGCAGACGATCCCGGCAACAAGGAGTGGAGGGCACGCCGGACCTGGAACCGCGATCATAGCGTCGCGAGCCGGGCATTGGAGACCGTCGGCCCGTAGGCGTCGTGGAGCGCCTGCTTTTTCTCCAAAGCGGCGATCACGTCATTCGAGAAGTCGGCCTTGTACATGGTCTGCATGCGGCTGAGGCCGCCCGGCGTGAATACGTTGATCTCCAGCAGCTTGCGGCCGACGATGTCGAGGCCGACCAGGAACATGCCGTCGGCGACGAGCTTCGGTCTGACCAGCTCGGCGAGCGCCAGCATCTCGTCCGTAACCTTCACCTTGCGCGCCGTGCCGGCCGCATGGATGTTGGAGCGCAGATCGCCCTTGGCGGGCACGCGCTGGAAGGCCGCGTAGCTGTCGCCGCTGCGCAGCGGCACGCCGTTCATCAGGAAGAGGCGTGTATCGCCAGCCTTCGCCTCCGGCATATAGGCTTGCGCGATCAGATAGCCTTCTTCGCTCGCCGCCTCGAAGATCTGGTTGAGGTTGAGGTCGTCCGGCTTGGCGACGTGGAAGACGCCCTTGCCGCCGGATCCCTGGAGCGGCTTGACGATGCAGCCCTTCGGCTGCTCGGCGATGAAGGCGCGGATGGCGCCGAGCGAGCGCGAGATCAGCGTGGCGGGCCGCGCCGCCTCCGGAAAGGCCTGAAGGTAGAGCTTGTTTTGCGCCTGCGCCAACCCATCGGGGTCGTTCACCACGAGCACGCCGCGATCGGCGGCCAGACGCGCGAACATGATGCCGGCCGTCGCGGCCCAGGGGCGTTCGGTGGCGTCGACCGATGGGTCGTTGCGCAGGAACAGCACGTCGAGATCGCCGCATTCGAAAGTGTCCTTGCGGCCGGCGGCCGCCTGCAAAGCGGCGAACATCTTCTCGGCACTGCGGTAGTTTCCATCCGGCACCGCGACGGCCTCGACCGAAAGGCTGTTGTCGGCACGCAGGATGAAGTCTCCAGGCTCCATGTAGACGACCGAATGGCCGCGCTTGATGGCCGCGAAGGCGAGGCTCGTCGTCGTAAAGCCCGGCGTCTCGGTCGCGATCGAGTTCACGAAGAGGGCTATGCGCATCGCGCGCTCCTTCAGTTGGAGATCATGTCGAGCGGCTCGATGCCGGCGATCGCCTTCTTCAGGCGCGGCCGTGCCGCCTCGGCGGACAGGAAGGCGGGCTCGAGCTGCGGCGGCCGGAGGAGGTCGCGGGCGCGCAGCTCCTCGATCGCATCGAAATGCGTCGCCGATATCTTGCCGACCCAGAAGGGCGTCAGGCTGCCGCCGCGCCGCAGATGCGCGAGAACCTGCGAGACGCCGCGCAGGTAAATCGCGTCCTTGGCGAGGCCGCCGCCGCGATAAACCCTGAGTGCGATATTGAACGCCGTCCGCGCGCTCAATGCGTAGCTGTCGCACAGCATGGCGAAGGTCTCCACGAACGCCGCGCCCTCCAGCATTGCGTGGGAGGCGATGACGCGGGCCGCGAGCAGGCGCAGGCGCTGCGCGGTCATGCCGCCGACCAGGTATTCGGCGAGGACCGCGAGACCCTCCTGCGTCGCCTCATAGCCCGCAAGGCCGCTGCGCAGGATCGTCAAGCCCTGCACGGCGCCGTTGAAATAGGTGAGGAGATGGACGCCGATCTCGTGGCTGAGCAGGGCTGGCAGACGATCGCGGGCAACCTGTGTGTCGCGGGCGATCAGCAGGCGCCCGTTCGAGACGAGCAGGCCCGGCGGCAGGTCGCTGCGGATTTCCACGGATGCGTCGAAATCGCGAAAGACGCTGCGATAGCCCGCGATCATCTCGCGCGCCGCCGCCGCCACTGTCTCGGCGCCGAGCGAAGGCCCCGACGCGGCCCCGTCTGCGACGGCCGCCTTCAGGATGGTTTCCGCCCTTGCTTTCAGCGAGGGTTCGACGCCGCCGTAGAGCGCCCGTCCGAGCGGCGCGAAGCGGGGCGTCTCGCGCGCAGCGAGCAGCGAGAGCTGAAGGTCGAGCTCCTGCTGCTTCTCGGAGAGCAGGTCGCGGAGCAGCGGGTCCTCCAGGTGATCGAGCGAGACGGCGTAGAGCTTGCGTTTCTCGGCGCCGACCTCGATCTCGAGCGGGCGGTAGAGGAAGGTCGGCGCGGCCTTGAAGTCGTGGGCCTTGAACTCCGCCCAGGCAGCCTCCGAATTGATCGGGGTGAGCGCCAGCAGGAAATCGAAGGAGGACGCGACCTTGTCGAGGCCGCGATCGGCGCGGCCGACAGCCTCGATGAAGGCCCGCCGGCCGAGGGCGCGGTGGCTGGGCGGTGCCGCCACTTTCGATGCCTTGAGGAAAGCGCCGACCGCTTGCAGACCTGAATCGATCATGTTGGCGACGACCTGGTCGCGCAGGCCCGGATAGATGGTCTTTCCACCGGCCGCCTTGTAGATCGGGGCAAAGCGTACCCAGAGCCGCGCAATGTCCCTCCGAAGGTGACTTCTCGGCGGCGGCAGATCGCAGACGCGCGGCGTCCGGTATCGGGACTTGCGGCTCGCCGCCGCTTCCGAGAATCGCTTCAGCGCGGCGCGTTCCGGCGCGGACTCGCCGCTCGCCAGCGCGATCTCGAAAGGCGGCAGGAAGGGCGCATCGGGAGTGAGAAACCGATCTTCCGCGAGCTCGTCGACATCGAGCAGCAGGAAGGCTCCGGTGCGCTCGGCGAGGCGAGGCGCGAGATGCGCCACAACGGCTTCGGCCAAGCGCGTATCTGCTGCCGTCAGATAGGCGGCGTTCGCCGACACGACATCGAAAGCCGCGCTATTGTCGATCCCGACCTTGACCCAGAGGAACGGCAGCGGACGGTCCATATGCAGGCGGCTGCCGTCGGGAAGATCGAGACGGATCGGCCGTCCCTGACCGAGGAGCTCGTCGAGCGCGGCGGCGATGGTGGCCATCGCGGCATCGATCGTCGTCGCGGCAGGCCGCTCGGCGCGCTTCGGCCTCATCGCATCGCTTTCAGGGCATCCTCGAGCAGCGGGATGGTCGAGGCGAGGAGATGCCGCAGTTCCGCGACGGCGGATCGGTCGGGCCGGCCCGTCCATTCGTCCATGAAGATCTTCTTGAATTCCACCGCGATGGCGCAGCCGGTCTCGGGAAACCGCTCGTGGATGAAGCGGGTCTGCTCGCCCCGTCCCTGGAACGAGACGTTCTCCCCGACAGCCAGGGGCCGTCCGGCCAATCGCCCCTTGGCGAGCGCTTCGAGAAACCGGTCGACGACGGGCGCCCATCGGTCGCGATCCATCGAACTCGTGCCGATATTGATGTCGGGCGCCTGGGCGACAGGCGTGGGGGCGGCATCCGGCCCGTCCCGCCGATGATTGTAGCTATGCACGTCGATGACGACGAACTTCCCGTGCCGTCGTGCAATCTCCGATAATGTGCTGTGCAACGCCTCATAGAAGGCCGTGTGGAAAGCGAGCGACCGCGCGACGATCGCCTCGTCCGGCGGCTCGCGCCAGACCCGCAAACCCCAGGACTGCTCCGGCTTCAAATAGATGGCTGCATCGCGCGCCCGGTTCAGGTCGACCTCGAAGCGCGACCGATGTGCCACGATCCGCGTCGGAAAATTCGCGATCAGCTCGGCGGTGAACGGATCTTCCTCGCGCTGCCGCTGCCCGGCATCGAGCGCCATAAGGGCCTCGCATTCCGGCCGGACGTCCCCGCCGTCGTGAATCGCCGTGCCGACGATGGGCGAGGCGCCTCGCACGATCGTCCAGCCCTCGTCGCGATGAATGCCAGTCATAGGCGCTGCCGATTGCTCTCCCGATGCAAATGCCCGGCCGTGGCGGAAGTTCCTCCGCGACATTGGAGTAGCGGCGGTCGCCGCCCCTCAATGGCGGGAAGCGCGGTCTTGGATGGGTTATGCTGCAGGCGACTTCGATGCCGGCCAATAGCGCGACCTGCGGGGCGATTGTTGGTCACGCGCCGAACGCGGACGGCAGGCTTGACAGCATTTCAGTAACGCCATTACTGTAACGACGTTAGCATAAAAACAACACGACTCAGGGAGGATCTCATGCGGCTCGGTCTGGCCGAGATCGATGGCGTGCGCGCTCTGGTCGCGCCGAAGGGAGAGGGCATCGTGCGGCTCGGCGGCGACCTGCCGGCCGACCCCCTTGCAATCCTTACGGATCCCGCGCTGCGTCGGCGCGCCGAGGCCGCCATCGCCGCCGCGCCGGTCGAGGCGAAGACCGTCCGGCTGCTGCCGCCGCTCGCCGCCTTCGGCAAGATCGTCTGCGTCGGCCTGAACTATGCCGACCACGCCGCCGAAAGCCCCTATGACCGGCCGAAATTCCCGGTCTTCTTCCTGCGTGTCGACACCGGCGTGATCGGTCCGAACGACCCGATCATCCGCCCTCAGGTCTCCGACCATCTCGATTTCGAGGCCGAGATGGCGATCGTCCTCGGCAAGGGCGGGCGTCGCATCGCGGAGGCCGAGGCGCTTTCCCATGTCGCAGCCTACACCGTCTTCAACGACGGCTCGATCCGCGACTGGCAGTTCAAGGGCCCGCAATGGACGCTGGGCAAGAACTTCGACAACACCGCGCCGATCGGTCCGTTCCTGGTCTCGGCCGACGAGGTGCCGGCCGGCGGCAAGGGCCTGAGGATCACGACCCGCCTCAACGGCGCGACCGTCCAGGACGCCAACACGGACGACCTGCTGTTTCCGATCCCGGAGCTGATCGCCCGCATCTCCGAGGCGATGACGCTGAAGACGGGCGACGTGATCGTCACCGGCACACCGGCCGGCGTCGGCTTCGCGCGCAAGCCGCCGCTGTTCATGAAGGCCGGCGATGTCTGCGAGGTCGAGCTCGAAGGCGTGGGCAAGCTCGTCAACCCGATCGTCGACGAGGTGGTTGCATGAGCGCCGCGCCGCTGCGCATCGCCGCCGATGTCGGCGGCACGTTCACGGATGTCGCCGTCTTCGACGAGGCGACCGGCGCGATCCGGCTCGGCAAGACGCTGACGACGCCCGCGAGCCTGATCGCCGGCATGGCCCATGGGGTGGAGAAGGCGGAGGCGCGCTTCGCCGATGCCGGCCTCTTCCTGCACGGCACGACGGTCGCGATCAACGCGCTGCTCGAGCGCAAGGGCGCGAAGACCGCGCTCGTCACCACGAAGGGCTTCCGCGACATCTACGAGATCGGCCGCATCAACCGGCCCGAAGCCTACAACCTCTTCTTCAAGAAGCACCGGCCGCTGGTCGAGCGCGCGTTGCGCATCGAGGTCGATGAGCGCATGGACGCCGCCGGGGAGGTGCTGCGGCCCCTCGACGACGCCGAGATCGCCCGCGTCGCCGAGGCGCTGAGGGCGGAGAAGGTCGACGCGGTCGCCGTCCTCTTCCTGCATTCCTATCGCAACCCGGCGCATGAGATCCGCGCCCGCGACCTTCTGGCGAAGCTGCTGCCGGACGTCTTCGTCACGGCTTCGCATGAGCTCTCTCAAGAGTATCGCGAGTTCGAGCGCTCCTCCACGGTCGCTGCCAACGCCTATATCGGCCCCACCGTCACGCGCTACCTGGCCGAAGCCGAACAGGTGCTGGACGGGCTCGACTTTGCCGGCAAATTCCTCATCGTCCAGTCGACCGGCGGCCTCTACGACGCCGCGCAGGCGAGCCGGGAGTGCATCCGAATGCTCGAATCCGGCCCCGCCGCCGGTGTTATCGGCACGCGGGCGCTATGCGCCGAGATCGGGTTGAAGAGTGCCATCGCGTTCGACATGGGCGGCACCACCGCCAAGGCCGGCGTCATCCTCGATGGCACCGAGCTGACCGCTAACCAGGTGATGGTCGGCGGCTATGCCGAGGGGCTGCCGATCCAGATCCCGATGATCGATATCGAGGAGGTCGGCACCGGCGGCGGTTCTATCGCGCGGCTTGTCCACGGGCAGATGCGCGTCGGGCCGGAGAGCGCCGGCGCCGTGCCCGGACCGGTCTGCTACGGTGGCGGGGGTACGGAGCCGACCGTCACGGACGCCAACCTGCTGCTCGGCCGCCTCGCGCCCGACCTGTTCCTCGGCGGCGAGATGGCGCTCGATGTCGAAGGGGCCGAAAGGGCGATGCGCGAGAAGGTCGCTGATCGCCTCGGTCTCACCGTCGCGGAAGCGGCCGACGGCGTCATCCGCATCGCGGTCACCCAGATGGCCAATGTCGTGAAGCGCGTGACCACGGCGCGCGGCCTCGACGCGCGCGACTTCGCGATGGTCGCCTATGGCGGGGCCGGGCCGCTCCACGCCGTTCTCGTGGCGCGCGAGCTGCAGATCCCGCGCGTCGTCATCCCGAACGCGCCCGGCCATTTCTCGGCCTATGGCATGCTGGTCTCGGACCTGCGCCGCGACTTCGTCCGAACCCTCTTTGCCCGCCTTGCGGAGGCGCCCTTCGACACGTTCGACGCGATCTTCACCGAAATGGAGGCCAAGGGCCGCGCGGAGATCGGCGCCGCCGCGCCGGGCCGGCTCGACATCGCGGTCAAATACGCCGCCGACATGCGCTATGTCGGGCAGGAGCACGCGGTGACGGTGGAGGTGCCGGAGGCGGCGTTCCGCGACCGCGACGTCGCCGCGATCAAGGCGGCCTTCGACGCCGTCC
>JBDHTH010000002.1:0-24737 GCA_039808545.1 Phreatobacteraceae bacterium
GCGAAGGCCATCGGCGAGCCGAACTCGTCGACGATCACCGAATGGTCGATGACGAGATCGACCGGCACCAGCGGATTGATCTTCTCGGGATCGCCGCCGAGCGCCAGGACGCCGTCGCGCATCGCCGCGAGATCGACCACCGCCGGCACGCCGGTGAAGTCCTGCATCAGCACGCGCGCCGGACGATAGGCGATCTCGACGCCGGCCGCGCCCTTGTCGTTCAGCCAGTCCGCAACGGCGCGGATCGCGTCCTTCGTGACCGAGCGGCCGTCCTCGCTACGCAGCAGGTTCTCGAGGAGGACCTTCATCGAGTAGGGCAGCCGGGATACGCCCGCAAGGCCGTTTCGCTCGGCCTCGATCAGGCTGTAATAGGCGTAGTCCACGCCGCCGACGTTCAGGATGCGCTTGCAGCCAAAGCTGTCGAGGGATGCTGACATGATCTCAAAACCCCCAATCCGCACAATATCGCGCAGTAATGCGCGCCGACGCGATTGCGCCGATCCGCGATTCGATCTGGAGGCCCCGGAAACACCCGATTGATCCCCGCGCTCCGGAAGTCAGATGTCCAAAGGGGCGGACGATCTGCTCCAGACATTGCCGGACGATCACGGACACATTACCCTCGGTCACGACGATACCGGACATTGCCCAGTATAACTCGCCAAACGTCAGTCAGTACTTTGAAATAGCTCCAAATTGGAGTATTTCTTTCTACAAAGACGTGACGGAGCGATGTCGCGCGAGCGCACAACCGAGAAAAGATCCTCCCATAATCTTTTATTCGACCTTGGCGTTATGACCCGCCGGTCGTATGTTGGCGCGATAATGAAATGTGAAGCTGTCAAGAACCTGTCATTGTGCGACTTGAATCGCCCGCGATCGAGATCCGCCGAGACGGTGCAGACATGCCGGAATCCGGGGAGGATCGTTGCGCAGGATGCGGATTCTGTTTGTGGAAGACAGCGCCGATCAAGCAACAGCCGTGATCGCGCGGCTGCGGCGCTCGGGCTACGCCGTGGACTGGGCCAAGGACGGGAAGGTCGCGGACCAGTTCTTCCAGCAGGGCGTCTACGACCTGGTCCTGCTCGATCTCATCCTGCCCGAGGTTGACGGAGAAACCTTCCTCAAGGCCATCCGCGCCAAGAACGCGACCGTGCCGGTCCTCGTCATGACGGCGCGCCGGAGCCTCGACGAGAAGGTGCGGGTCCTCGACATCGGCGCCGACGACTACGTCGTCAAGCCCTTCGACCTCAGTGAGATCGAGGCGCGCATCCGCGCCCTGCTGCGCCGGCCGCAGGGGCGCGTCAGCAGCGCGACGACCATCGGCAACCTCGTCTTCGACCTAGCGCGGCGGCGGGTCGAGATCGACGGGCGCCATGTGCCGATCGGCCAGCGGGAATTCCGCCTGCTCGAGCTCTTCCTCGGCAATCTCGACCGCGTCCTCACCAAGGATACGATCCTCGACCATCTCTTCTCTTTCGACGAGCCGGCGGCGCCGAACGCGATCGAGCTGTATGTTTCGCGGCTCAGAAAGAAGCTCGCCGACACGACGATCGAGATCAGGACCGTATGGGGAGAAGGCTACATTGCCGAGGTCAACCAGCGGAAGTGAGACCTACTCGATAAGGGCACGCCTGTTCGGCCGGCTCATGCCTGCCCTTCTCGTGCTCGCGCTGGTGCTGTTCTATTATCTGCACGCCTATGCGGAGCGCGCCGCCGAGCGCTCCTTCGACCACCTTCTGGCGGCCTCGACCCTGTCGATCGCGGACGCGGTGCAATCCGACGACGGCGCGCCGACCGTGGAGCTGCCCTATTCCTCGCACGCCATTCTCGCCAGCCGCACCTCGAGCCGGATCTTCTACCGCGTCACCGCGCCGGACGGGTCGTTGATCACCGGCTATGCGGCGCTGGCGCCCAATGCGCGGCCGGCGGCATCGTCCAACCCGCAATTCGCCAATGACGTGTTTCTCGGCGTCCCGGTGCGGACTTGCATCCTCGGGCGCTTCATCTCGGGGGGCGGGCAATCGGGCTGGGTCACGATCGTCGTCGCCATGACCAACGAGGAGCAGCAGCAGCTCAGCGCCGAGCTGCTGCGGCTCTCCTTCGGCCCGGCCTTGGGGATCATGCTGCTCGCGACGGGGCTGGTGTGGCTCGCGGTGCGTAGCGCCTTGCGGCCGCTCGACGTCATCGAGCAGGCCATCGCGGCCAATGATCCGGGCGATCTCAGGAAGCTCGACATTCCGGCGCCGCAGGAGATCCATCATCTCGTCGCGGCCCTGAACGCCCTGATCGGCCGGCTGATGGCGCTGCTGACGCGGATGCAGAGCTTCATCGCCGACTCGGCGCATCAGATCCGCACGCCGCTCTCCAATCTGCAGGTCCAGGTCGAGGCGGCGCTCGACGATGCCAGCGGCGTGGCCGTGCAGGACCATCTGCGCACGATCCACCGCAACGCCGTGATCGTGAACCGCCTCGCCGACCAGCTCCTCGCCGACACGATGATCGCGCATCGCGCCGAGATATCGCCGCTGGTTCCGACCGACCTACTGGAGCTGGTGGAGCTGGCGGTCGATGAGTTCACGGACCGGACCGGCATGAAGGTCAACCTGCATATCGAGACGCTCGAAGCGTCCCCTTATATCCGCAGCGACGCGCTGATGCTGACGGAAGCGATCAAGAACCTGCTCGACAATGCGTTGAAATATGCGGGGCGCAGCGAGCCGATCACGGTGCGCCTGGCCTCGGAGAACGGCAACGCGACCCTGTCGATCGAAGACCGGGGCCCCGGCATTCCGGCGCGAGAGCGGGGCACCATAACCGAGCGCTTCGTGCGCGGCGCGCGCTCGAGCGACACGCCGGGCAGCGGGCTCGGCCTCGCCATCGTCGCGAGCGTCGCCCGGCATCATCGCGCCACGCTGGTCTTCGACGACCGCGAAGGCGGCGGCCTGGCGGTGCGCCTGATCTTCCCCCTGAGCCCGGCCCCGGAGGAGACGGCGCGATGACCTGGCGGCGGCTCCTGTCGGCCGGATTGATGGTCTTGATCGCGGACCTCGCCGCCGCGGCGGAGCGGGTCACCAGGCTCGGTCCGCCGAACGCCACGGCCGAGCTCGTGATATGGGGCGCAACCGATCTCGACGAGCTGCGGCCCGCGCTCGACGGCTTCCTCGCGCTCCATCCGAGCGTCGCGATCACCTATCACGACCTGCAATCGGCGGATCTCTACGACCATATCAGGACCGGCCAGCCCGCCCCGCCCGACCTGACGATCAGCTCCGCGGCCGATCTGCAGATCAAGCTGGTCAATGACGGCTTCGCGCTGGAGCACACGCCCGCCAAGGGCGTCAGCCTGCCGAGCTGGGCGACCTGGCGCAATCAGGCCTTCGGCATCTCGATCGAGCCGGCCGTCATGGTCTTCCACAAGAGCCTCAGCCAGTTCGGCCCGCTGCCGCAGTCGCGCACCGATCTCGCCGAGCTGATCGCCAACAACCTGGCGGCGCTCGACGGCCGCGTGGCGACCTACGATCTGGAGCTGAGCGGCCTCGGCTATCTCTTCGCCAGCCAGGATGCGCTGTACTCCACGACCTACACGACGTTGCTGCAATCGCTCGGCCGCGCCCATGCGCGGCTCCATTGCTGCAGCAGCGAGATCCTGGACGCGGTCGAGAAGCAGACGGCGCTGGTCGGCTACAACGTGCTTGGCTCCTACGCCCTCGCCCGAAAGCAGAGCGGGGCGCCGATCGAGATCGTTCTGCCCGAGGATTACGTATTGGTGCTGTCCCGCGTCGCCCTCATCCCGCGCGGCGCCAAGCGGGCCGATCTCGCAGGCGCGTTTCTCGACTTCCTGCTGTCGCCCGAAAACCGGAAGCGTTTCGCCGACCTCGAGCGCTACGGCTCGCCGCCGACCGCGATCCTGCACCCGATCGTGCTGAACCCGTCGCTGCTCGTCGGCCTCGATCCCTTGAAACGGACGCGGTTCATCAAGGCGTGGCGCACGCTCATCGCGCCGGGCGCGCGTTGAGCCGCGTCGCCGTCTAGCGCCGTTCTCCACTGCAACGGTCGGGAAACGAGTCTGCGCTATCAAGGGCTGCCGCGCGCTTGGCGTGGCCCGTCGAAGCGATGGCCGTCAGTGCGGTCGACCCGTCGATGCGCCTTTTTTAACGGTAGATTGACCATGAGCAATTTGACGATACGCCGGCGCATCGTTCTCAGCTTCGCCGCGGTGCTCGTGGTCATGTCCGCGATGGCGGTCGCCAGCTACGCCTGGTTCCTTCATACCGAACGCGAGGCGATCGGCGTCGAGACCAAGACGATCCCCGGCCTCTACTATAGCGCCCAACTGGTGGCCGCGTGGACGGAGGCGCATGGCCTCGTCCGCGAGTTCGTGCTGGCCGACACCGCGGCGGAGAAGGCCCAGGTCGGCGACGCCATCCTTGCCAATCGGGAGAAGGTTCGCGGCCTGCTGAACGCCTATGAGAGCGCGATCACCACCGCACAGGACCGGCAGAACCACAGCCAGGCCAAGCAGCTCTTCGACCAGTTCGTCCTGACGCAGGATCCGTTCATCGCGGCCGGCAAGCGCGCGACCGCCAACGGGCAGACGCTCGACCAGGCCGACCCGGCCAAGAGCGACCTGGAGCCGATCGCGGCACGGCTGCGAGCCGTTCTCCTGACAATGGTCGACTTCAACAAGGCCGAGGCCGACGACACGACGCGGCAGATCGTCTCCATCGTCCGGACTGCGGAACGCGGCCTGATCGTCGCTTTCCTGTTCGCACTCATCCTCGCGGCGCTTTGCGGCTATCTGCTGTTCAAGGCCGTCACCGCGCCGCTCGGCAAGCTGCTCGGCATCGTCGAGATGATGCGGCAGGGCGACTTCAGGGAGCGGCTCGCGCTCGTCCGCAACGACGAGTTCAGCACCGTGGCGAACGGCATCAACGCGATGGCGGACGATCTCGCGGGGCTGATCGGCCAGATCCAGAAATCCGGCATCCAGGTCAACACTTCCATGACCGAGGTCGCGGCGACCTCCAAGCAGCAGCAGGCAACCGCCAGCGAGATCGCCGCCACGACCACCGAGATCGGCGCGACCGCCAAGGAGATCTCCGCCACCTCGAACGAGCTCGTGCGCACCATGGACGAGGTCTCGGCCGTCGCGGAGCAGACCGCGACGCTCGCGGGCGGCGGCCAGGCCGGCCTCGCGCGCATGGAGAGCACCATGCGGCAGGTGATGGAGGCGGCCGGCGCGATCAACGCCAAGCTCGCGATCCTCAGCGAGAAGGCGGGCAACATCAACCAGGTGGTGACGACCATCACCAAGGTCGCGGACCAGACCAACCTGCTGTCGCTCAACGCCGCGATCGAGGCCGAGAAGGCCGGGCAGTACGGGCGCGGCTTCGCGGTGGTCGCGACCGAGATCCGGCGCCTCGCCGACCAGACGGCGGTGTCGACCTACGACATCGAGCAGATGGTCAAGGACATCCAGTCGGCCGTCGCGGCGGGCGTGATGGGCATGGACAAGTTCTCCGAGGAGGTGCGGCGCGGCATGCAGGAGGTGCAGCAGGTCGGCGGCCAGCTTTCCGAGATCATCGAGCAGGTGCAAGGGCTGGTGCCGCGCTTCGAGGTCGCGAATGAGGGCATGCAGGCGCAGGCGACGGGCGCCCAGCAGATCAGCGAGGCGCTGGCGCAGCTCAGCGAGGCAGCGCAGCAGACGGTGGAATCGCTGCAGCAGTCGACGCTTGCGATCGACGAGCTGAACCAGGTTTCGAGCGGGCTGCGCAGCAGCATCTCGCGCTTCAAGCTCAAGGCCTGACCACGGCCGGACCGGCCGCAAATCTTGGCAATGGATGGCCGAAACGAGATCCTCCGATGCTGTTCCTGATGTTCCAGCTTGGATCCGACCGCTACGTGCTCGACGCCGCGCAGGTCGAGGCGGTCTTGCCGCTGCTGGCCGTCAAGGCGCTGCCGGCCGCGCCGGCCGGCATCGTCGGGGCGATCGCCTATCGCGGCGCGCCGGTGCCGGTCGTCGACCTGTCGCTGCTGGCGCTCGGCCGCGCCGCCATGCCGCTGCTCAGCACGCGGATCATCCTGCTGCGCTATCCGGTCGGCGGGGACGAGCACAAGCGCCTCGGCCTCATCACGGAACGGGCGACCGGAACCATCGAGCGCGATGCGGCGGATTTCGTCGCCTCGGGCGCGGAAGCCGGCATGCCGGCCTATCTCGGCCCGGTGGCGGCCGACGACCAGGGGCTGATCCAATGGGTCCGGGGCGAGGCCCTGCTGTCGCCGGAGATCCGCGACATCCTGTTCCGTCAACCCGCGGCGCCGCCGTGATGGACAACGTCATGGCCACGCGGGATTTTGAGCGGTTTCTGCGCGAGACGATCGGCCTCAGCAGCGAGACGGTGGGCGTCTCGACCATCCGCCATGCGCTGAAGCGGCGGATGGCGGCCGCTTCCATCGCGGATCCGGAGGCGTATTGGGGCTATCTCGCCGAGAACCAGGGCGAACGGCAGGCGCTGATCGACGCCGTCGTCGTACCCGAAACCTGGTTCTTCCGCGATCGCAACGCCTTCGACGCCATGATCCAACATCTGCGCGGGATGCAGCGCGCCGAGCGCTCCCTGCGGCTGTTGAGCCTGCCCTGCTCGACCGGCGAGGAGCCCTATTCGATCGCGATGGCGCTGCTCGACGCCGGTTTCGGCCCGCGGGATTTCACGATCGACGCGATCGATGTGAGCTCCCGCAGCATTTCCCGGGCGATGCGGGCGGTCTATGGGCGGAACTCGTTCCGCGGCGCCGAGATCGGCTATCGCGACCGCCATTTTGAGCCTGTCGGCGAGGAATTCCAGCCGCGCGAGGCCGTCCGCCGGCAGGTTCGCTTCGCGCGCGGCAACCTGCTCGACCCGGCCGGACAGCCGAGAGCCGCGCCGTTCGACGTCATCTTCTGCCGCAACCTGCTCATCTATTTCGATCAGGAGACGCAAGCGACGGCCTTCCTGCGGCTCCGGCAGATGCTGCGGGAGGACGGCCTGCTGCTGGTCGGCCCGTCCGAATCCGGTCTGCCGACGCAGCACGGTTTCGCATCGATCCGCGCGCCCAAGAGCTTCGCCTTCGTCAAGGCCGTGGCAGCACCGGTGACGGCGGATAAGCCGATGCCCGCCCTCAAGCCGCGCCCCGTCGCGGTGCCTCCGGCGAAGCCCGCGCGGGGCGTAGCGCGGCCCTTCGCCCAAAGGACGGCACCGGCGGAAGCCTCCGCCGCATCGCCGGACACCGGCGCGGCCGGTCTAGCGGCGATCGAGCGCGCCGCGAATGCCGGGCGGCTAGACGAGGCCCGCGCGGCGGCGGAGCGTCATATCGCGGCCTTCGGCCCCTCGGCCGAGGCCTTGTACCTGCTGGGGCTGGCCTGCGATGCCGACGACATGGCCGAGGCTGCGGTCCGAAACTACCGTAAGGCGCTCTATCTCGCGCCCAATCACCGCGAGGCGCTCGCGCATCTGAGCTTGCTGCTGCAGCGGCAGGGCGATGAGGCCGGCGCCAGGGCGCTCACGGCGCGGCTCGATCGAATCGCGAAGCGGAAGGACGCCTGATGCCCATCGCGCAGGACGCCGAATCGATCGAAGGCATGGGCGGCATCGAGGAATGCTGGCGGGAGATCGGCGTGCGCGGCGATCGATCCTGCCCGGAGCTGCCGGAGCATCTGCATTGCCGCAATTGCCCGACGCATGCGCAGATCGCGCGCCGGCTGCTCGACCGGCCCCTGCCGCCCGGCTATCGCGAGGCATGGACGCAGCGCCTCGCGGCGCCCGACATGGCATCGGCCGACGGCGCCCGGCGCGACAGCGTCCTCGTCTTCCGCCTGGGCGAGGAATGGCTCGCCCTGCCGGCCGGTATCTGCCGCGAGATCGCCGAGCCGCGACCGGTGCATTCCCTGCCGCATCGCCGCAGCTGCGCGGTCCGGGGCATCGTCAATGTCCGCGGCGAGCTGGTCGTCTGCGTCTCCCTGGCGGAGTTGCTGGAGGTCGGCACGGCCGATACGCCGCGGGCCGTCGGGAAGATCGCGGCGTTCCGCCGCCTGATCGTCATCGGCGAGGCGGAACGGCGCGTCGCCTTCGAGGTCGACGAGGTGCATGGGCTCCACGGCTATGCGGCAGGCGACCGCATCGCGGTGCCGGCGACGCTCGGCCCATCGGCCGCGCGCGTCGTCGAGACGATGGTCGCGTGGAACGGCCGCGCCATCGGCTGCCTCGACCGCGCGCGGCTGCTCGACATGATCGACCGGAGCATCGCATGAGCGAGGCGGATCTCGGCGCGCTGTCGATGCTGGAGCTGTTCCGGGCCGAGCTGGCGGCGCAGTCGCAGGCGCTGACCGCCGGATTGCTGGCGCTGGAGCGCGATCCAACCGCCGCGGAGCATCTGGAAGACTGCATGCGCGCCGCCCATTCGCTGAAGGGCGCGGCCCGGATCATCGACCTGACGCCGGCCGTCGCGGTCGCGCATGAGATGGAGGAATGCCTCGTCGCGGCCCAGCGCGGCACGCTGCGCCTCAGCCATGCGCATATCGACGCGCTGCTCCAGGGGATCGACCTGCTCGGCGCCATTTCGGCCGATACCAGCGCGGACGAAGATGCGCTTCGCCGCCGGATCGAGAGCTTCAACGCGGCGCTGCGCCAGGCCGCCGGCAGTGAGACATCCACGGCGGAGCTTAGCTCCATACCCGCCGAAGAGGCTTCGCCGCCCCGCCCTCCGGCTTTCCGCGAGAGCAACCTCCCCCAGGACGCCTCCGAGCCATCCGCCGGAAGCGCGAATGGCGAGCGCATGGTGCGGGTCACCGCCGACAGCCTCAACCACCTGCTCGGCCTCGCGGGCGAGTCGCTGATGTCGGCCCGCCGGCTGCGGCCGTTCAATGACGGCCTGCTGCGGCTGCGGCGCGTTCAGGCCGAGCTTGCCAAGAGCTTCGACGAGCTGAAGGCGGCCTTGCCGCCGGCCAATGCAGGTGACAGCCGCGCCGCGCAAGCCCTGGCGGCCGCGCAGAGCAAGCTCGGCGAGAGCCGGACCCTGCTCGCGGCACGGCTCGACGAGCTCGATGCCATCGATCGGCACGCGACCGACCTCGCGCACCGGCTCTACGACGAGACGCTGGCGAGCCGCATGCGGCCGTTCGCGGACGGCGTCCGGCATTTCTCGCGCACCGTCCGCGATCTCGGCCGCGCGCTCGGCAAGAAGGCTCGGCTGGAGATCGTCGGCGGATCGACCGGCATCGACCGCGACATCCTCGAGCAGCTCGACGCCGCGCTCGGCCATCTGCTGCGCAACGCCGTCGATCACGGGCTCGAAACGCCCGAGGCACGCCGCGCCGCCGGCAAGCCCGAGGAGGGCACGGTCCGGCTCGAGGCGCGCCACAGCGCCGGCCTCCTCCAGATCATCGTCGCGGATGACGGGCGCGGCATCGACCTCCACGCCTTGCAGCAGGCGACCGTCGCGCGCGGCCTCACGACCGCCGAGACCGTGTGGGGCCTGAGCGAGGCGGAACTGCTGGCCTTCCTCTTCCTGCCAGGCTTCTCGATGAAGACGACCGTCAGCGACATTTCGGGGCGCGGCGTCGGCCTCGACGCCGTGCAGGCGATGGCCCGACAGGTGCGCGGCGCGGTCAGCGTGTCGTCCGAGTTCGGCGCCGGCACACGCTTCCAGCTCCAGTTGCCGCTGACCCTTTCGGTGATCCGCGCGCTGCTCGTGGAGATCGACCGCGAGCCCTATGCGCTGCCGCTCGCCACCATCGCGCGGGCGCTGCGGCTGCCGCGCGAGCGCATCGAATATCTCGAGGGCCGGCCGCATTTCCGCTTCGAGGACCGGCAGGTCGGCCTCGTCACGGCGCATGAGGTTCTCGGGCGAGGCGACCCTTCTGCGGATGAAGCCGATCTGGCGGTGGTCGTCGTCGGCGAGGGCGACCAGATCTACGCGCTGGTGGTCGACCGCTTCCTCGGCGAGCGCGAGCTCGTGGTGCGCCCGCTCGACCCACGCCTCGCCAAGGTCAAGGATGTGAGCGCCGCGGCGCTGACCGAGGATGGCGCGCCGATCCTGATCCTCGATGTCGAGGACCTGATCCGCTCCATGGAAAAGCTGGTGTCGGGCGGCCGGCTCAGGACGATCGAGCGCAGCGTCGGGCGCGCCGGCCAGAAGCGCCGCAAGCGGGTGCTCGTGGTCGACGATTCCCTCACGGTGCGCGAGCTCGAGCGCAAGCTCCTCGATCATCACGGCTACGAGGTCGAGGTGGCGGTGGACGGCATGGATGGCTGGAACGCGGTCCGCTCAGATCCGTTCGATCTCGTGGTGACCGATATCGACATGCCGCGCATGGACGGGATCGAGCTCGTGACGCTGATCAAGCGTGATGGCGGCCTCAAGCACCTGCCCGTGATGATCGTCTCCTACAAGGATCGCGAGGAGGACCGGCGCCGGGGGCTCGATGCCGGCGCGGATTACTATTTGACCAAGGGCAGCTTCCACGACGAGACTCTGATCCACGCCGTCGTCGATCTGATCGGCGAGCCGTGGAGCTGATCGATGCAGGAAAGGCGCCTCATGCGGATCGGCATCGTCAACGATCTGCCGATGGCGGTCGAGCTCTTGCGGCGGATCGTGTCGTCGACGGCGGAGCACGAAGTCGCATGGGTCGCGACGAACGGGCGGGAGGCGGTCGAGGCCTGCCGGCGCGACCGGCCCGACCTAATCCTGATGGATCTGAACATGCCCGAGATGGACGGCGTCGAGGCGACCCGCCGGATCATGGCCGAGACCCCCTGCCCGATCCTGCTGGTCACCGCGAGCGTCGACGCCAATGTCTCGGGCGTCTACGAGGCGATGGGATATGGCGCGCTCGACGCTGTGGATATCCCGACCTTCGCGGCGAATGCCCCCGCCACTGCGCCGGGCGCCGCGCTGCTCGCCCGGATGGCGACCATCTGGCGACTTTCGCAGGACGTGCCGGCGATCGCCCGCAAGCGGCCCGCCGCCCCGGCCTCCGTGTCCTCGGCGCAGCGTCTCGTCGCGATCGGCGCCTCGGCCGGCGGCCCGGCGGCGGCGGCAACGCTGCTGGGAGGTCTGCCGTCCCGATTCCCGGCCGCGATCGTCCTCGTTCAGCATCTCGATGCGCAATTCGTGTCCGGCCTCGCGAGCTGGCTCAAGCAGCAATGCCGGCTCGCCGTCCGGCCGGCGCGCGAAGGAGACCGGCCGGAGCCCGGAACCGTGCTGATCGCGGCGCACAGCGACCATCTCGTCCTCAAATCGGCCGGCGAGCTCGGCTATACGGCGGAGCCGCGCCAGTATGCCTACCGGCCGTCGATCGACGTGTTCTTCGAAAGCGTCGCGCGCTGGTGGCCGGGGGAACTGGTGGGCGTCCTGCTGACCGGCATGGGCCGGGACGGCGCCCGAGGCTTGAAGCTCCTGCGCGACAAGCACTATTTGACGATAGCGCAGGACAAGGCGACAAGCGCGGTCTACGGCATGCCCAAGGCGGCGGCGGCCATTGGCGCTGCCCGCGAAATCCTGCCGCTGGACGCGATCGCGCCCCGAATCGTAGAAGCCTGCGGCCAGAGCCGATGATGAAGGTTGTCCGATGACAGGCAGACCGAATCTCTCGCCGACCGACATCCCGCTGCCGACGGACAGCTATCTGTCCATGGTGCTGCTGGTGGACGACCAGATCATGGTCTGCGAGGCCGTGCGACGGGCCCTCGCAAACCAGGGCGATCTCGACTTCCATTTCTGCACCGACCCGCTGGAGGCGGTCGCGATTGCGCAGCGCGTGAAGCCGACCGTCATCTTGCAGGATCTGGTGATGCCCGGCGTCGACGGGCTCGATCTGGTACGGCAATATCGCCGCCATCCCACGCTGCAATCGGTGCCCGTGATCGTTCTCTCCACCAAGGAGGAGCCGGCGATCAAGAGCGAGGCCTTCCAGGCGGGGGCGAACGACTATCTGGTGAAGCTTCCCGACAAGGTCGAGCTGATCGCGCGGGTGCGCTACCATACGCGCGCCTATCTCGACCATATGCAGCGCGACGAAGCCTATCGCGCGCTGCGCAAGAGCCAGCGCGAGCTGATGCGCGCCAATCTCGAGCTCGAGCGCCTGACGCGCATCGACGGGCTGACGGGGCTCGGCAACCGCCGCTATTTCGATGAGTATTTCGCGGCCGAATGGAGGCGGTGTCAGCGCGGCGGCAATCCGCTCTCGGTGCTGATGATCGATGTCGACCATTTCAAGCGCTACAACGACGCCTACGGGCATCTTGCGGGCGACGACGTGCTGAAGCAGGTCGCCGGCGTGATCCAGCAATGCTCGACCCGCTCGACCGATCTCGCGGCGCGGTTCGGCGGGGAGGAGTTCGTCGTCATCCTGACGGATGTGCCGCCGGCCGGTGCAGGCCATGTCGCGGAACGGCTGGTGCAGGGCGTTCGCGGGCTGAATATCGCGCATGGCGACGGCAAGGTGACGGTCAGCGTCGGCGCCGCCACCGCATGGCCAGACGCCGAAGGGGATCCGGCCGCGCTGGTCAATGCCGCAGATCTTGCGCTTTTCCGCGCTAAGAACGCCGGCCGCGACCGAACGGAGGTGACGGAGCTTCCGGCGCGCTGAAGATGGATCCAAACGTGCCGGCGCAGGCCAAGCGGCGCCCGATCATCCGTCGGATCGGCGATTGGCATGAAATTTTCGTGAGAGGCCGGTAGGTGCCTCACGGGCGCTGCTTCAACCAGGCGGCAGCCGAACGGATTAAGTAGCGGGATAGCGCGACATGAACGGACAGGCCGATCGTTTCAGCATTCCGGCCGCCTTGCGGGGGCGGTTCGACTATTCGCGGGCCGAGCTGATCGCCGACGGGGTGGTGCATGGCATCGGGCTCGTGGCGGCGATCTCGGCAGGATCGATCCTGCTCGCCTTCGCGGCGTTCCGAACGGGGCCGTGGGAATATGTCGCGACGCTGTTCTACGTAGTGTCGCTGCTCGCCGCCCTGTCGATCTCCTTCGCGTACAATCTCTGGCCGATCTCGCCGGCGAAATGGATCCTGCGGCGGTTCGACCATGCGGCCATCTACCTGCTGATCGCCGGCACCTACACGCCTTTCCTGGCGCAGCTCGGCGACCGCGCGCTCGCGGCCGCGATGACGGGGCTCGTCTGGGGGTCGGCGCTCGTCGGCATCGTCATCAAGCTACTGCTGCCGGGGCGGTTCGACCGACTCGCGATCGTCTTCTACCTGGCGATGGGCTGGAGCGGCGTCGCGGTCGCCAAGACGCTCGCCATGACGCTGCCGCTCACCACGATCTGGCTGATCGTGGCGGGCGGGATCGCCTATTCGGGCGGCGTGGTGTTCTTCCTTTGCCAGAAGATGCGATTCCAGTCGGCCGCCTGGCATGTCTGCGTCGTCACCGGCGCCGGGCTGCACCTCGCCGCGATGATGCACTGCCTGGTGATCGCCCGCGCCTGACTAACCTTTCACGCTCGCCAACAGCGGCGCCATCAGCGTCAGGAACTCCGGCGTGCCGCAGGCGAAATGGATCTTCTCGTCGAGCGGCGTCGCCGCCCAGTCGAGCGTGTCGGCGAAGCCGAGGCTTGCCAGGATCGGCAGCGCCGCCGCCACGTCCCAGCTCGCGATGCCATAGGCGAGGTGGCCGTCCGCAAGACCGAGCGCCATGTCCATCAGCGCGATGGTGGAGGCGCCGCAGCAGCGGAAATCCATGCGCAGCTCGGCGATGATGTATTGGACCGCCTTAAGCCGCGTCTCGACCGAAATCGCCGGATGCAGGCTGACCCCGACCAGCGCGCGCGCCCGGTCGAGCGGTGGGGCTGCTTGTAACGGGGCGCCGTTCAGTGTCGCCGGCAGGCCGAGCCCGCCACGAAAGGTCTGGCGGCGGACCGGCGCGTGAATGACGCCGTAGACCGGCCGTCCGGCCTCGAACAGGCCGATCGAGACCGCCCATTGATCGCTGCCGCGCACGAAATTGGAGGTGCCGTCGATCGGATCGACGATCCAGATCCGACCCGTGCGGCTTTTCTCCTGGCCGCCCTCCTCGCCAAGGACGCCGTCTTCCGGGAAGAGGCGCCTCAGCGCCGCGACGATATGGCGCTCGACCGCCTGGTCGGCCTCGGTCACGAGGTCGAGATGGCCCTTCATCGCGACGGGGATCGTCGCGACGCGCTGGAAATGCTCGAGCGCGATGGCGCCGGCCTCGCGGGCGAGCGCCTCGACGGCATCCAGCTGGGCAACCGGAAGGGGGATCGTGGTCATGATGTCAGATCTTCACGTAGCGCGTGTGCACCGCAACGTCGCCATGGGCGTCGAAGCGGTGGATGAAATAGGCGTAGGGCTCGCTCACCAGCCCCGGCTCCTCGGCGCTGCCCGACAGGTCGAGGCCGATCTGGAACGCGGGGCTGCCGCCGATCGCCGCGAAGCGGCCGTTCCAGGTCGATTGCACGGGGCGATGGATATGGCCGCACAGGATCCGCAACCGTGAAGGCGCAGCGCGCACCATGGCCCCTAGCGCCTCGGCGCCCTCCACCAGCGCCGCCGCGTCGAGCGCCGGCGTGCCGGTCAGGAAAGGCGGGTGATGCATCGCGACAATCGTCTGGCCGGCGAAAGGCTGCGCGAGACGCGCCTCGACCCAGGCGCGGCGCACCGCGCAGAGCCGGCCTTCGCCCCGCCCCTCGACGAGCGTGTCGAGCGCCAGGATGCGGATATCGCCGAGCCGCGTCTCGTAATGCAGGAGCCCCTCGGGCTCGAAGGGCAGGCGGTCGCCGAAGGCGGCCCGCATCGTGTCGCGGCGGTCGTGATTGCCCGGCACCACGAAGACCGGGCAGCGGAGCGGTGCGAGAATGTCGTGCAGCAGCGCGTAGTCCTCGGCCGAGCCGCCATCCGTGAGGTCGCCGGTCAGCACCACGGCGTCGAGCGACGGGCGGAAGGCTGCGAGATCGGCGACGACGAGGCGCGCCGCGGCGGCGGCATCGTCGCGCACCAGCGCGGTTTCCTTGGCGTGCGCGAAGACGTGGAAATCCGAGACATGGGCGATCAGCATCGCGGCCCCCGCGCTCATCGGATGCCGGCCCGCATGAAGCTCTGCACGAATTGCCGCTGGAAGATCAGGAAGGCCAGCAGCAGCGGCGCGACCGAGAGGAGCGTCGCGGCCGTCACCAGGCTCCAGTCGACGCCCTGCTCGACGGTGGCGAAGACCTGCAGCCCGACCGTGATCGGCCGCGTCTCCACGGAATTGGAGACGACCAGCGGCCACAGGAAGTTGTTCCAGTGATAGCTGACGGTGACGAGGCCGAAGGCGATCAGCGTCGGGCGCGCCACCGGAATGAAGACGCGCAGCAAGATCTGCAAGCCATTGGCGCCCTCAAGCCGCGCCGCCTCCTCGAGCTCCTTCGGGACCCCCTTGAAGGTCTGGCGGATGAGGAAGATGCCGAAGGCGGAGGCAAGATAGGGCGCGCCCATGCCGAGCAGCGTATCGAGCAGGCCGAGCTTGCCGAGGGTGCGGTAGTTCTCCACCAGCAGCGCCTCGGGCATGATCATCAGCTGGATCAACACGAACATGAACAGGAGCTGCGAGCCGCGGAACGGGTAGCAGACGAAGGCATAGGCCGCGAGCGTGCAGACCACGAGCTGGCTGGCGAGGATCAGCGTCACCAGCAGGAACGTGTTGAGGAAGTAGCGCGCGAAGGGCGCCGCCTCCCAGACACGTACGAAATTCTCCAGCGTCAGCGGCGCCGTCAGCTCGAAGCGAGCCGCGTAGATCGGCGGGTGGAAGGCGGTCCACACCGCGTAGAGCAGCGGCGCCACCCAGATCAGCGCGAGCACCCAGGCCGAGACATTGGCGAGGACGAAGGAAGGCTTCAAGCGGGCGAGAGCGCTCATCTGTAGTGGACCCTCTTGTCTGCGTAGCCGAACTGGAAGAGCGCGATGGCGGCGAGGAAGGCGAGCAGCACGACCGTGATCGCGGCCGCGTAGTTCGTGTCCCAGAAGCTGAAGCCGACCTGGTAGAGGTAGTAGAGCAGCAGCATGGTCGCGTTGTCGGGCCCGCCCTTGGTCATCGCGACCACGTGGTCGACCAGGCGGAAGGCACCAATCACGGCGTTGATGGCGATGAACAGCGTCGTCGGCATCAGGAGCGGGATGACGACGCGCCTCAGGCGCTGCCAGTAGCTGGCGCCTTCGAGATCGGCCGCCTCCATGAGGGTCGGCGAGATCTGCTGGAGGCCCGCGAGGTAGAAGATCATGAAGAACCCCGCCTCCTTCCAGACCGTGATGGCGATCAGCGCCCAGAGCGCGGTGTCGCGATTGCCGAGCCAGTTGTTGCCGCCGAGGCCGACCAGGCTGAGGATCTTGTCGATCAGCCCATAATCGGGCGCGTAGAAGAACAGCCAGATATTGGCGACCGCGACCATCGGCAGCACGGTGGGGGTGAAGAAGGCCATGCGGGTGAGCGTCGTGCCGCGCAGCTTGCCCTGCACGAACAGCGCCATGGCGAGCGCGAGCACGATCGACAGCGGGATCGTCACGCCGGCATAGATCATGTTGTTGCCGAGCGCCTTCCAGAACACCGGGTCGGCCGCCATCGTGGCATATTGGTCGAAGCCGACGAAGGCCGAGGGCCGGCGGCCCTTGGGCGTCGAATAGAAGCTGCTGATGATGGTGGTGAGGATCGGCTGGTAGGTGAACGTCCACAGCAGCACCGCTGCCGGCAAGAGCAGCAGGCTCCCGTAGAGCGCGTTGCGCGAAACCTTCATGGCGTCGATCCTTCGATCAGCCGTGGAGCCGGCCGGCCCGGTCGGGCCGTCCCTGACGAGGCGATGAAAACCATCCCCTCGCGCGCGTTTGCGCGAAGGGATGGCCGGGTCTGCCGGCTTACTTGCGGTATGGCTTCAGGATCCGGTCGATCTCGGCCTGGGCGTCGGCGAGCGCGACCTGCGGCGTTTTGGAGCCCGTGAGGGCCGCGCCGATGGCGTCGTTCAGCGACTTGGTGGTGCGCGCATTCTCGTAGGTCGAGAATTCCGGCACGGAACTGGCGATCTGCTTGCGCGCAACGATCGCGGCGGGCAGTTCCTCGACGTATTTCTTCAGCGCCGGGGTCTCCCAGGCGCCGTCGCGCGGCGCGACATAGCCGGTCTGGATCGACCAGTCGGCCAGGATCTCGTCCGAGGTCATGAACTTGATGAGCTTGAAGGCCGCTTCCTTCTGGGCCTGGGAGGCCTTGGCGAAGATGTAGAAATTGCCGCCGCCGAGCACGGAGGCGGGCGCCACCTTGCCGGGATAGGGCGCGACGCCGAAATCGAAGGTCGCGTTCTTCTTGATGTTCGAGAGATTGCCGGTGGTGGTCCAAATCATCGCGATCCGGCCCTCGAGGAAGTCTGCCGGCGTCGTGCCCCATTCCTGGATGCCCGGCGGATGGATGCCGTGCACCTTGGAGAGGTCGACCCAGAACTGGAGCGCCTCCACGACCTTGGGATCGGTCAGGAAGGTCTGGGTGCCGTCCTCCTTGAACAGCTTGGCACCGTTCTGCGCCGCGAGCGCGCCGAACAGCCACTGCGCCGAGCCGACATTGCCCGGAATGCCGACGCCCCAGCGCGTGACCTTGCCGGAAGCGTCCTTCTTCAGCACCGCCTTGCCGTAGGCGACCATCTCGTCCCAGGTCGTCGGGTATTTCTCGGGGTCGAGGCCGCCCTCCTTGAAGGCCGCCTTGTTCCAGTAGAGCACCGCGGTGGAGCGCTGGAACGGCGCGGCCCACAGCTTGCCGTCGACCTGCGCGCTCGCCAGGAACGCCGGCATGAAGCCGGCGACCCATTTGCGGTCATCGTCGGTCTTGATGAAGTCGTCGAAGGGCTGCACCACGCCCTCGTCGAGGAAGGTGTAGATGTCGGTCGCCAGGAGCACGCCGATGGTCGGCGGATTGCCGCTCTTGGCGGCGGTCAGCGATTTCGTGGTGGTGTCGTTGTAGTTGCCGGCATAGACGGCCTCGACCTCGATGCCGGGATTGGCCGCCTTGAACTTCGCGACATAGCCGTCGATGGTCTTGGTCAGCGGGCCGCCGACCTGAACCGGATAGTAGAAGGTGATCTTCGTGTCGGCGGCGCGCGCGACGGCGGGCATCGCCAGCGTCGACAGGGCCGCGAGCGCGCCCTTGCCGAAGGTCCTGCGGGAACTCTTCATGGTCTTCCTCCCTGGTCGTTCAGGCGGTTCCGCCTGTTGTGATTTGCGTCAGCCGGCGATGCGCAGGCCGGTCTTGAAGTCGAAGCGGCTCTCGGCGGCCTTCGGCCAGGCGAGGCAGGCGGCGGCGCCGGGCGTCATGCGCGGCTGGCCCGGCGTGCGCACGAAGATGCGCTGATCGCCGAGCAGGCACGCCGTGACGGAATCGGCGCCGAAATACTCCGCGCCTTCCACCGTCACCTTAAGCCCCGTCTCGGCGAAGCTGATGTCCTCGGGCCGGATGCCGAGCTTGACGCCCTCCGGCCCGGCGCCGGCGACGCCGGGCGCAAGGTCGACGACGTTCATCGGCGGCGTGCCGATGAAGCTCGCGACGAAGGTGGAGGCGGGCCGCTCGTAAAGCGCCGCGGGCGTGCCGTTCTGCTCGATCTTGCCGCCGCGCATCAGGATGATGCGGTCCGCCATGCTCATCGCCTCGGTCTGATCGTGCGTCACGAAGACCATGGTGATGCCGAGCCGCTGCTGGAGCGCGCGGATCTCGGTGCGCATCTCATGGCGCAGCTTGGCGTCGAGGTTGGAGAGCGGCTCGTCCATCAGGCAGACGCGGGTCTCGGCGATCAGCGCGCGGCCGAGCGCTACGCGCTGCTGCTGGCCGCCCGAGAGCTGGCCGGGCCGGCGCTCCAGGAGATGCGAGAGGCCGAGCAGATCGACCACCTTGGCGAGCCGCTCGCGCTGCTCGGCCTTGGAGACGCCGCGCACCGACAGGCCGAAGACGATGTTGTCGGCGACATTCAGATGCGGGAACAGCGCGTAGGACTGGAAGACCATCGCGAGCTGGCGCTTCGACGGCGGCAGCTCGGTCACGTCGCGGCCGCCGATCTCGATCGTGCCGGAGGTCGGCTGGTCTAGGCCGGCGATCAGCCGCAGCGTCGTCGACTTGCCGCAGCCAGACGGGCCCAGCAGCGCCAGGAACTCGCCCTCCTCGACGCGGAACTCGACATTGTCGACCGCGTTCACGAGACCCCAGGACTTCGTCAGTCCGCGAACTTCGATTGCCGACATGCCTCCCCCTCAAGCGCGCATGAGAAGCGAGCCATGCTCGCTGGTTTTCCGGTCCGCCTCGGCCGGCGCGTCGTCATCCGTGACGATGCAGTCGAGCGCCTCGAGACGGGCGACCACCGACAGCGAGGTGCGGCCGAATTTCGAGGCATCCGCCACGACGATGGCGCTTTTCGCGGCCTCGATCATCGCCTGCTGGACGCAGGCGAATTTGGGGTCCGACAGGCCGATCGTGCCGCGATCGAGATCGACCGCCGAAACACTCAGGAACGCCTTGTCGGCGTTAAACTTGCGCATCGCGTCGGCGGCCAGCGGCCCCGCGAAGGAATGGTTGACGTCCTGATACTCGCCGCCGATCACGAAGAGGCGGTTGTCGGCCGAGGCGGCCGCGAGCTCCAGGCTCGCGTCGAGCCCGTTGGTGATAAAGGTCAGCCCCTTGCGGGCGCCGAGCACCCGCGCGACCTCGAGCGAGGTCGTGCCGGCATCGATGATGACGGTGTCGCCATCCACCACCAGCTCGGCGGCGGCGCGCGCGATGCGCTTCTTCGCCTCGACATTGGCGATGGTGCGGTCGCGGTTGGCCTGGTCGCGGGTGACTTGGTCGAGGAACAGCGCGCCGCCATGGGTGCGGCGCAGCAGACCCTGCGTCTCCAGCTCGGAAAGATCGCGGCGGATGGTGGCGACCGACACGCCGAACAGGTCGGTCAGCGCCTGGACGTCGGCGAAGTGATGGATGCGGACGTGATCGAGGAGACGGGCCTGACGCTGCGGCCCTGACAAAGGCACATTCACCGGCGTTTCCTCGTGATCGTTTTTATGCTTGAATGATCAATAGCGATCATCAATGCAGAATTCAACAGAAAAATTTGCGAAGCCCGCGCGTTATCATGATCGAAATCGCTCATCGATGAGCAAGGCGTGCGCACGCAAAGGCTGCAGACCGCCTCGCGAGACGCAAAACGACAGGTTATGCGATAGGGCCTAGCAAGGAAGGCGCGGCTCGAGCCGATGCGCCATATACGGCCGCTTCACCGGCCGATCGCCGTGCTCTCCTGGCGGCACGCGCGTGAACGTGGCGGCGCGCCTATGACGAGGCCGGCCGCCGGAGCGATTTCCTCAATGCGCGGCGCGCTCGCCGCCGCGCTGCGAGACGTGCCAGGGCAGCGCCAGGCGCTCCGCGAACTCGACCGCGTAGAACAGCACCGTTCCCATGATGCCGAGCAGCACCAGGCTGACGAAGACGCGCGGCGTGTCGAACTGGCCCTGGGCCGTCAGGATCGCGAAGCCGAGCCCCTCGGCGCCGGCCACGAACTCGCCGACGATGGCACCGACCAGCGCGAAGGAGATCGCCACCTTCAGCCCCGCGAAGATGCTCGGCAGGGCGTTCGGAAGGCGGATCTTCTTCAGGATCGCGAAGGTGGAGGCGCGGCTCGCCTTGGCGAGATTGATCATCTCGGGATCGACCGAGCGGAGCCCGAGCACCGTGTCGATCACCACCGAGAACAGCGCCAGCATCACGGCGATCGCAACCTTCGGCTCCAGGCCCGTGCCCATCCAGATGACGAAGAGCGGCGCGAGCGCCACTTTCGGCACGCTGTTGAGCGCGACGAGCAGCGTGTAGACGGTGCGCTCCAGGAGCTTGGAATGGACGATGCCGACCGCCAGCGTCAGGCCGAGCACGATCGACAGGCCGAAGCCGAGCACCGTCGTATAGAGCGTGATGCCGGAATGGCGCAGGAAATAGCCCGGGGCGCCGAGAAACTCGGAAAAGATCGCGCTCGGCGCCGGCAGGATGATGGCGGGCGGCTGGAAGATCCTGACGCCCGCCTCCCAGAGGATCAGCGTCGCGGCGAGCACGAGCGCGATGGCGCGCAGCTCCTGCGTACTGCGCCAGATTGCGCGCATGTCAGCCCTCCTTGAGGATGCCGAGCGAGGCGAAAAGATGCCGGATATGCGTCGCGTAGCGGCCGAATTCCGGGGTCTCGCGGATCGATAGCGGGCGCGGGCGCGGCAGGTCGATGTCGACGATCTCGACCACCCGGCCGGGATTGCGGTCCATCATCACCACCCGGTCCGAGAGGAAGATCGCCTCGGCGATGCCGTGCGTGACGAAGACGACCGTCTTGCGCGTGTCCTGCCAGATGCGGGCGAGCTCGACATTGAGGTCGTCGCGGGTCATCGCATCGAGGGCGCCGAAGGGCTCGTCCATCAGCAGCAGCTCGGGGTCGCAGAGCAGGGCGCGGCAGATCGCGGCGCGCTGGCGCATGCCGCCCGAGAGCTCCCAAGGGTGGCGGTCCTCGTAGCCCGCGAGGCCGAAGCGGGCGAGGAGCTGGCGCGCGCGGCCCTCGACCTTGGCGCGCGCGATGCCCTGGAACTCGGCATTGATGAGCACATTGTCGAGGATCGTGCGCCAGTCGAGCAGCACGTCGCGCTGGAAGACCATGCCCATGCGCTCCGGCGGGCCGGCGAGCGGCCGGCCGCGCAGGGCGATCGTGCCGCGCGAGATCGGCTCCAGCCCGGCGATGCATTTCAGCAGCGTCGACTTGCCGCAGCCGCTCGGGCCGAGGATGCTGACGAACTCCCGGTCGCGGATGTCGAGATCGATGCCGGAGAGGGCCGCCACGGGGCCCTTCGGCGAGGCATAGACCTTGTCGAGCTTCTCGATCGAGACGTAGCGCTCAGGTGTCGCGGGCCGCTGCGCGGGCATCAGCTTCGCGACCGCGCTCATGCGATCAGATCGTTGGTGTAGTAGCTGGCCGGCGACCAGCCGGGCTTGATCGCGCCGGCCTGCTCGAGCGCCTTGAGCGCCTTCACCCAGTCGGCCTCGGCCTGCCAGCCGAGCGGCTTGCCGCGCGTCGCCTCGGTGTCGAAGAAATCGATGGTCAGCTTGATCTGCTCGCGCACCGCCTTCTGGTCGAGCTTGGCGTCGGGCCGCTGCCGGACGAGCGCCGCGACGCCCTCGTCGAGATTGGTGCGCAGATAGTCCCAGGCCTTCACCTGAACGGCTACGAGCCGCTTCAACGCGTCCTTGCGGCCGGCGATGGTCGCCTCGGTGGCGATCAGCCCGTAGCTCGGGAAGGCGACGCCGACATCCTCGGCGAGGATCGCCTTGGAGGGGCGCGTCGTCTCGGCGACCGGCAGCGCCGAGGCGACCGTCGACATCAGCCCGTCGGCGCGCTTGGCCGTATAGGTGCCCCAGAGAGCCGCCGGATCGACGAAGATCACGTTGACCTTCTGCCGGTCGAGCCCGCCCTGCTTCAACCAGTAGTCGATGAAGGGCGCCCAGGGGCTCGCGGCGAACACCACCACGCTCTTGCCGGCGAAGTCCTGCACCTTGGTGACGGGCGAGTCGCGGTCGACGAGAACGCAGAGATCGGTGCGCCGGTCGAAGCCGGCGAAGGAGGTCACCTTGGCGCCGTTGTCGCGGGCCTGCGGCAGGAGGCCGAGCTGGATCTGGCCGACATCGAACTGGCCCGCATTGACGAGCTGCAAGGTGTTGCCGGAGCCGCGCCCGTCCTGGACGTCGACGTCGAGCCCGGCCTCCGCGAACCAGCCCTTGTCCTTGGCGAGATGCATCGCGCCATGCACGCCCCAGGGCGAGAAATCGAGGCGGACCGTCAGCTTTTCCTTCGAACCCTGCGCCCGCACCAGCGCCGGCGCCGCGAGGCAGGCGAGCCCGCCCACCAGCACCTGACGACGGCCGTGAGACCGCAAGCCGTTACCCGCAACCATGCCACTCTCCCCTATCGCGTCGTTTCTGTTATTAGACTATTCCGTCCAATAGCGTTTGCAAGCGGAATTTTTGAGCATGTGAAACGGCGCGGGCAACGCATGGACGACGGCCTGAATCTGCCGTATCCGGCGCCGGTGGAGCCCTGCCGGGCAGGATTAGTGACTCGTGCGGCATTCATGAGAAATCTCAAGCATGCCCGGTTGCCATCGCTTGACAGCATCTCATGCACTTACTAACCATTTAGTCCAATAACTGGAGGACAAGATGGCCATAGCCTGCATCGGCGTCGACATCGGCGGCACGTTCACGGACCTCGTCCTGGCGGACGATGCGCGGCGCGTCTTCCACCGCAAGGTCTCGTCGACCCCGGCGGCGCCCGAGGAGGCGGTGCTGAGCGGCGTCGCGGCGATCGTCGCGGATGCGGGGCTCGAAGCCGGCGACGTGCGCGAGGTCGTGCACGGCACGACGGTCGGCTCCAACACGCTGCTGCAGAAGGTCGGGGCCGTGACGGGGCTGATCACCACGCGCGGCTTTCGCGACGTGCTGGAGCTCGGCCGGCTGCGCACGCCCGAAATGTTCGACCTGCAATGGGACAAGCCGCCGCCGCTGGTGCCGCGGCGCCTGCGCCGCGAGGTCACGGAACGCATGGCGGCGGACGGCCGGGTCCTCACCCCGCTCGACGAGGCGGAATTGCTCGCCGTCGCCCGCGAGCTGATCGCGGCCGGCATCGATTCCCTCGCGCTCTGCTTCATCAACAGCTACCGCAATCCCGCGCATGAGCAGCGCGCCGAGGCGGTTCTGAAAGCCGCCTTCCCGGCGCTCCGGCTGACCACCTCGGTCTCGGTGCTGCCGGAAGCCAAGGAATACGAGCGCACCAGCACCACGGTCGTGAACGCCTATGTCGCGCCGGTGCTGGAGAAGTACCTGACGCGGCTGGAGGACGGCTTGAAGCGGATCGGCGTCGCGGCGCCGCTGCTGGTCAGCAATTCCAACGGCGCGCTGGCCTCCTCCGAGACGGCGCGCGCCAAGCCGGTGTTCTTCATCTCGTCGGGCCGCGCGGCCGGCGCGGTCGGCGGGGCACGGCTCGGCGCGGCGGTCGATTTCGCCGATCTCGTCGTCTTCGACATGGGCGGCACCACCGCCTCGGCCTCGCTGATCCAGGACGGCGCGCTGTCGCGGGTCGGCGAATACGAGTTCCGCGCCGGCATCTCGACGCCGAGCCGCTTCATCAAGGCGGGCGGCTACATGATGAGCGTGCCGACGATCGACGTCGCGGAGGTCGGCTCGGGCGCCGGCTCGATCGCCTTCGTCGACGATGGCGGGCTGCTGCGGGTCGGGCCGATCTCGGCCGGCGCCGATCCGGGCCCGGCCTGCTACGGGCGCGGCGGCGAACGGGCGACCGTGACGGACGCCAACCTGCTGCTCGGCTACCTCCCCGAGACGCTGGCGGGCGGCGAGCGGCGGCTCGACAGGGCGCGGGCCCGCGAAGCGCTCGGCGCGCATATCGGCGCGCCCCTGCGGATGTCGCCGGAGGATGCGGCCTACGGCATTCGCGAGGTCGTGAACGCCAACATGGCGCGGGCCATCCGCGCCGTGACGGTGGAGCGCGGCGTCGATCCGCGCGACTTCACGCTGATGGCGATCGGCGGCAGCGGCCCGGTGCATGCGGCCGACATCGCTCGCCTCCTCTCGATCCCGCGCATCCTGGTGCCGGCCTCGCCCGGCGTGTTCACCGCCATGGGCATGCTGGCGGGCGA
>JBDHTH010000003.1:0-21684 GCA_039808545.1 Phreatobacteraceae bacterium
CAAGCGCACCCTCGATCAGATGGACGAGATGCGCGTGCAGACCGCGCAGGGCGACGTGCCGATCGGCAACTTCGTGAAGCGGGTGCCGGTCCGCAAGGTCAGCCAGATCAACCGCATCGCGGGCCAGCGCGTCATGACCGTGACCGCCAATGTCGCGGAAGGCGTGCAGAGTGCCGACGTGCAGATCGCGGTCCAGAACGCCCTGAAGCAGGCCGATCTCGGCCAGGGCGTCATCTGGCGCATGAAGGGCGAGGACGAGGAGCGCGAGAAGGCCGGCGCCTTCCTCGGCAAGGCCTTCGGCACCGCGATCTTCCTGATCTTCGCAATCCTCTTGGCGCAGTTCAACCGCTTCTCCAGCGTCTTCCTGGTGCTGACCGCGGTGGTGCTGTCGACGATCGGCGTGCTGCTCGGCCTGATGGTGATGGGCCAGTCCTTCGGCGTCGTGATGACGGGCATCGGCATCATCGCCAATGCGGGCGTCATCGTGAACAACAACATCGTGCTGATCGACACCTATCAGCGGCTGCGCGAGCAAGGCTGGACCGCCTATGACGCCGTCATCGAGACCTGCCGCGAGCGCGCCCGCCCCGTGGTGCTGACCGCCGTCACGGCGATCCTCGGCGTGCTGGCGATCGCCTTCGGCATCAATCTCGACTTCGTCACGCGCGACGTCGCGATCGGCGCGCCCTCCACGCAATGGTGGGTGAGCCTGTCGACCGCCATCGTCTTCGGCCTCGGCTTCGCGACGATCCTGACGCTGATCGTCACGCCGGCCGCGCTGATGGCGCTCGCCAACGTCGCGGACTGGCGCGCCCGCCGCAAGGCGCGCCGGATCGAGCGCCGCGCCGCGCGCGCGGCCGCGAAGGCGGGCGACAAGGATGCGCTGCCGCAGCCGGCCGAATAACGGCAGGACTTTTCCGAGGCTTTGCCGCCACGCCCCGCGCATCAGCGCGGGGTGTTTTCGTTTCGGCCGTTGACAGCGGGTCCGTCTTCAGTATGTAACTTTATAACGTTACATACATGAGGATGACGATGAGCAAGTGGAAAGGGCTGGCGGGGCTGGCGAGCCTCGCGCTCGCCGGAACCTGCGATGTCGCGACGGCGCAGAGCACGGCCCTGCCCGAGATCGTGATCACGGCGCCGAGCCCGATCGCACCCCCGCCGGGCCTCGGCAGCATTCCCTATGCCCCCGTCACCGTGATGAGCGCGCCGGAGATCCGCCGCGCGCCCGCGACCGATCTCGGCGACCTGCTTTTCGCGACGCCCGGCGTCACCGCCTCCAGTTTCGCGCCGGGCGCCGCCAGCCGGCCCGTGATCCGCGGCCTCGACAACACCCGAATCCGCATCCAGGAGAACGGCCTCTCGGTGATGGATGTCTCCGATCTCGGCGAGGACCACGCCGTGCCGATCGATCCGCTCACGGCCGACAAGATCGAGGTCATCCGAGGCCCCGCGACCCTGCGCTGGGGCTCGCAGGCGATCGGCGGCGTCGTCAGCGTCGACAACACGCGCATCCCCTCGGTCCTGCCGCGCCTCGGCTTCTCGGGCGAGACGCGCCTCGGCTTCGATAGCGCGACGCGCGGCTTCGAGGGCGCACAGATCTTCCGGGGGCGCGTCGACAACACGGTCGTCACGGCCGACGCCTTCTATCGGCAGACGGACGACTACCGCACGCCGCTCGGCATCCAGCTCAACTCGGCGATCGAGACCCGCGGGGCGAGCCTCGGCATCACCCAGTTCTTCGACAACGGCTATGTCGGCGTCTCGCTTCAGCACCTGCGCGCGCTCTACCACATCCCCGGCGCCGGCAACGAGATCGACAGGAGCCGCATCGATCTGGAGCAGACCAAGCTGACCGCGCGCGGCGAGGTCCGCCCCGAATCGGAGCTGATCGAGGCGATCCGCTTCTGGGCCGGCGCCTCGATCTACCGCCATCACGAGATGGGCGGTGAGGATATCCTCTCCACCTTCCGCAACCGCGAGCAGGAAGCCCGCGTGGAATGGCAGCTTCGCCCCTTCGCCACGGCCTTCGGGCCGCTGACGAGCGCCTTCGGCGTGCAGCTCGGCCATCAGCAGCTCGGCACGAATGGCGAGGCCATCGGCCTGCTCGCCCCGACCCGCACCTTCAGCCTCGCGGCCTATCTGTTCAATGAGGTGCAACTGACCGACACGCTGCGCCTGCAGGCCGCCGGCCGCATCGAGACGAACCATGTGCGCGGCACCGCGACGCTCTTCCCGGACACGCTGCTGCCGCCGCCGGACGTTCCAGACGAGATCGGGCGCTCGCGTCACTTCACGCCGGCCTCCGCTAGTCTCGGCCTCGTCCAGGCATTGCCATACGGCCTCGTCGCCCGCCTGACCGGGCAATATGCCGAGCGCGCGCCGAAGGCCGCCGAGCTGTTCTCGCGCGGCCCGCATGAGGCGACCGAGACCTTCGAGATCGGCAATCCGGATCTCAGGAAGGAGCGAGCCACCTCGATCGAGATCGGTATCTCGCGCCCCGTCGGCGACCTGCGCTTCGACCTGACGGCCTATTACACGCGCTATTCCGGCTTCATCTACAAGCACCTGACCGGCATCCAGTGCGGCGAGGACTTCGCGAGCTGCGGCGTTGAGACCGAGCTCGACCAGGTGCTCTACAGCCAGCGCAACGCCCGCTTCTACGGTGTCGAGGCAACGGCGCAATATGACATCGCGCCGCTGGCCGGCGGCATCCTCGGGGTCGACGCGCAATACGACTTCGTCAATGCCCGCTTCGCGAACGGCGAGAACGTGCCGCGCATTCCCCCGCACCGGCTCGGCGGCGGGCTCTACTGGAAGGACGAGGCCTGGTTCGCGCGGATCAGCCTGCTGCACGCCTTCGACCAGAACCGCATCGCGCCCTTCGAGACGCCGACCGAGGGCTACAACCTTCTCAAGGCGGAGCTCAGCTACACCCTGAAGCGGCCCGCCCGGCTGCCTTTCGAGGACATCACGCTCGGCATCGTGGGCAACAACCTGCTGAACGAGGAGATCCGCAACCACGTCTCGTTTCGCAAGGACGAGGTGCTGCTGCCGGGCCGCAGCGTGAAGATCTTCGCCAATGCGCGGTTCTGACCGGGCGCGCCGCTGGCGCGGCCATGCCCGGCGTGGAAGACTGCCGCAGCAGGGCGGCCGTCGTCGCGCCGCGCAGAGCAGGATTGGCGATGTCGAAGATCGCGGATGCGGCCACGGCCATCGCCGCGGCGAGGCTGGCCCGGCGCCCCCTCGCGCCGCTCGATGAGGCGATACGGCCGCGCGACCTCGCCGAGGCGCTCGCCATGCAGGCGGCCGTGCATGCGCGCCTGTCGGCAACGCGCTACGGGCCGCGCGTCGGCTGGAAGATCGGCTGCACCACCAAGGTGATGCAGGACTATCTCGGCATCTCCCATCCCTGCCCAGCCGGCCTCTTCGCCGGCACGATGCATAAAAGCGGCGCCGCGCTGCCGCATGCCGATTTCGTGCGCGTCGGCGTCGAATGCGAGATCGCGGTGCGGCTCGCGCGCAGCCTCGAGGAAGGCCCGTTCACGCCGGAGCATGTCGCATCCGCGATCGGCGCCGTGATGGCGGCGATCGAGATCGTCGACGACCGCTATGTGGACTGGCAGACGATCGGCACGCCGACGCTCGTCGCCGACGATTTCTTCGCGGCCGGCGCGGTGCTCGGCCCGGCGGTCGATCCGTCTTCGCTGCCGGATCTCGCCACTCTCGCGGGCCGCACGCTCGTTGACGGCAGCGAGGCCGGGCGCGGCACGGGTGCCGACGTGCTCGGCCATCCCGTCAACGCCCTCGCCTGGCTGGCAGGCGACGCGGCGGGGCGCGGCATGCCGCTCAAGGCCGGCGAGACCGTGCTGCTCGGCAGCCTCGTGAAGACCCAATGGGTGCCGCCCGGCGCCGAGGTCGCGATCGAGATCGACGGCCTCGGCCGGGTCGCGGCGACCTTCAGCGCCTGATCAGCCCCTCAGGCCGCTCGTCGCGATGCCCTTCATGATGTGGCGGCGCAGAAGCGTGAAGACGATCAGCATCGGCAGGATCGAGATCACGGCGCCGGCCGAGATCGGCCCGTATTCGATGAAGAACTGCCGCTGATAGGTCGCAAGGCCCAATTCGGTCGTGTACATGTCCTTGGAGGTGACGACGACCAGCGGCCAGATGAAGTTCGCCCAAGCCTCCGAGAACGAGAAGACGCCGAGCGCCATCAGGCCCGATTTCGACAGCGACAGCACGATCCTGAGATAGATCCAGAACTCGTTCGCCCCGTCGACGCGCGCCGCCTCCAGCAACTCGTCCGGGATCGCCATCATCACCTGGCGCATGAAGAAGACGCCAAAGGTCATGATCGTGAAGGGGAAGATCAGCGCCGCGTAGGTGTTCATCATCTTGGCGCCGAACACCATCAGGTACAGCGGGATGATGTAGACCTCGAGCGGCACGATCGCGGTCGCGAGGATGATCGCGAACAGGATGCTGCGCCCCGGAAACTTGTATTTCGCGAAGACGTAGCCCGCGAGCGAGGAGGTGACGAGGATCGCGCCCATCGAGGAGAGCGCGATGATCAGCGAGTTGAGGATATAGCGCAGGAAGTTCTCTTCCCCGAGGATGCGCCGGAAATGCTCCAGCGTCGGCTCGTGCGGCAGAAGCTGCGGCGGCCAGGCGTTGATCTCCGGGTTCGGCTTGATCGCCGTCATCACCACCCAGAAGAAGGGGACGACCGCGAACAGCGCGAAGATCGTGCAGACGATATAGGCCGTGACGACGACCCAGCGTTCCTTGAACATCGCGCGCCCCTCAATGCTTCTCGCGGAAGACCAGGAACTGGAACGTGACCAGCGACAGGACGAAGCACAGAAGCAGCACCGACATCGCGCCGGCATAGCCCATGCGGTAGAATACGAAGGCGTTCTGGTAGATCTCGCCGATCAGCACCTTCAGCTCGTAGGCCGGCGCGCCCTGCGCCGAAGCGGTCAGCACGTAGACCGGCGCGAAGACGTTGAAGAAGATGATGGTCGCGATGATCGTCGTGAACAGGATCAGCGGCTTCATCAGCGGCAGCACGATGTAGATCAGCCGCTGCCACGCGGTTGCCCCGTCGAGCTCGGCCGCCTCCAGCAGCTCGTCCGGGATGTTGCGCAGGCCGACGCCGTACACGACGACGAAATAGCCGAGCATCTTCCACACCGAGACGATGACCACCGCGTAGATGATCAGGTGCTCCTCCTGAAGCCAGGCAAGCTTCGGCAGCCCGACATTCTCCATCGCGTAATTCAGGAGCCCGTGCAGCGGATCGAAGATCCATTTCCAGATCACCGAGGCCGGCACCCAGGGCGTCACGACCGGGATGTAAAGCAGCAACTCATAGACCGGCGAGGCTTTCTCGATCGAGCGCAGCAGCACCGCGACCGCCAAGGCGAGAACCAGCGTGATGACGACCGCGAGGATGCAGAACTGGATCGTGTTCACGATCGCGGTGTGGAAGGATTCGTCTTCCAGAAGCCTCTGGTAGTTCTCGAGCCCGACGAAGGGCCGCGCGCGGCGCGTCGGATGATAGTTGTAGAAGGAAAGCCGGATCGTCTCGAGGATCGGATAGATGCGGATGATCGTGAACAGCGCGAAGACCGGACCGAGCGCGCAGAACACGAACAGCAGGTGATCGCGCCGGATGCGCTCGCGCATCGCGGTAAGCAGGCTCGGCCGCTCGGGCGCAGCACCTGCGGGCTCGGCAAGGCTCATCGCTGATCTTCCATCGGATTCAGAAAAGGGGCCGGCGGAGAAAGCGGCGCCGCCGGACTTATCGCCGGCGGCGCCGATGCATCTGCATCACTGCGCGAGGATGCCGTTGTCCTTGAGGATCTTCTCGGCCGTCTCGTGCGCGCGCATCATCACCTTCTTGGTGCCTTCCGGATTGTCGACCAGCGACTGGTCGCGGAACGCCGCGATGAGGATCTCGCCGACGCGGATCGTCATCTCCTCATAGGCCGTGTTCGGCGCCTCGATATACTGGGTCTGGCCGGCCGGCGTGTTGATCATCGGCTCGTAGCGCGGCTCGTCCTTCAGGATCGCCGAATAGTCGCGGTCGCGGCGCAGCGGGATCCAGCCCGAAGACTGCAGCACGTTGTTGAGTACCGCCTGATCCTGGAGAATGCGGATGAAGTCCCAGGCCGCCTCCTTCAGCTTCGAGCCCTTGTTGACCGAGAGGATCTCGATCAGGTTGAAGGCGCCCGAGGCCTTGCCGCGCGGGATCGGCGCGACGCCGAACTTGATGTCCGGGCCGTTCTTCTTCACGAACGGGATCACCCAGCTTTCACGCATGAACATCGCGGCGATGCCGGACGCGAAGGCCTGCGCGTCATGCTTGATCGCGGCGTCGTCCGACTTCTTCGGTCCGTAGAGATGGTTGACGTGGTCGAGCAGGACGCGCGAGGCCGCGTCGATATTGTCCTTGATGGTGCTCTTCACCGTGCCGGGCTTGGAGCCGGGCTCGAACATCTGCACGCCGGCGAGCTGGTAGTAGAAATAGCCGAATTTCTGCGTAACGCCCGAGCCGCCGGTCAGGCGCAGCGAGATGCCGGCGCGGACGATCTCGCCGTTCGGACCCTTCTTGGTCAGCTTCTCGGCATATTGCCAGACCTCGTCATAGGTCTTCGGCGGGCCGTCGAGCCCGGCCTCCTTCAGCGCGTCGAGATTGTAGAAGAGCGCGTTGCGCCCGGTCCACCACGGCACGCCCCAGGGCTTGCCCTCGCGGCTGACGAGGTCCTTGAACGGCTTGTCGATGACCTTCTCGTCGTTGACGACCTTGGCGAGATCGGCCGGCACCTCGTCGAGCACGTCCGCGTCGTAGTAGCGCGGGAAGATGAAGTCGTGCATCGCGAGGATGTCGGGCCCCGCGCCGGTCGGCACCGAGACCGCGAGCTTCTGCTCGAACTCGCGCAGCTCGAAGGTCAGGATCTCGACATCGACATTCGGATATTTCTTCTTGAACTCGGCCTGGCCGAGCTTGAAGGCTTCGAGCGTCTCGGGATAGCCGAGCCAGATCGACAGCTTGCCTTTCACATTGGCGTCGGCGAACGCCAGCGATGTCGATAGCAGCAGTCCCGCGGCGGCTGCCGCGATCTTCTTGAGCATAACCCTCTCCCTGGAATTCCGCGGGCGGACCTTCGCGGGACCGCCTCGTGAGCGCCTTTGCGGCGTCAGTTTCGTATACTACCATACCATTATTCGAACTGTCATCCGATTTTCGCCGACGCTCCTCCTTCGGGGCGCCGGGCACAGAAAAAAGCCGGCCGGATAGTATCCGGCCGGCTTCCAAGGTTTTGCAAGATGGGCGGCGCCGCGTCAGTGGTTGTCGCGCGGCACGCCCATCGTCTCGGCGATCTTCTGGTACTTGACGGCCGGCTTCAGCACCATGCCGTTCGAGAGCTCGTCGACGATGCCGCGCTGGATCTCCTGCCAGGGCGTCTGGCTCGCCGGATACTTGTAGCCGCCGGCGGCCTTGAGCGCCTTCTTGCGCGCCGCCAGCTCCTCCTTCGAGATCAGGATGTCGGCGGTGCGCTTCTTCAGGTCGATGCGCACGCGGTCGTTCATCTTCAAGAGCGCGAGGCCGCCATTGGTCGCGGCCTCGGGCGAGGCGTTGAGGATCGACGGCGAGCCCGACGTGCCGGACTGGCGCCCGTCGCCGATGCAGGCGAGCGCCGACACGCCCTTCTTGATGAGATAGGCGGGCGGCCGCATGTTCACGACCTCGGCCGCGCCCGGATAGCCGATCGGCCCGGCGCCGCGCATGAACAGGATGCAGCTCTCGTCGATCGCGAGCTTCGGGTCGTCGATACGCTTGTGGTAGTCCTCCGGCCCGTCGAACACGATGGCGCGTCCCTCGAAGGCCATCGGATCCTTCGGGTTCTCCAGATAGCGCTTGCGGAACTCCTCGGAGATCACCGAGGTCTTCATGATCGCGGAATCGAACAGGTTGCCCTTCAGGTTGAGGAAGCCCGCCTCCTTCTTCATCGGCTTGTCGTAGGGCAGGATCACCCGCTCGTCCTCGGACTTGCTCTTCTTGCAATTGTCGTGGAGCGTCTTGCCGTTGACCGTGAGGTGCTTCTTGTTGATCCGCCCCATGCGGATCATCTCGCCAACCACCGCCGGCACGCCGCCCGCGCGGTGATACTCCTCGCCGAGATACTCGCCGGCCGGCTGCAGATTGACGATGAGCGGAACGTCGTATCCGATCTTCTCCCAGTCGTCGTTGTCGAGCTTCACGCCGATATGCCGGGCGATGGCGTTGAGATGGATCGGCGCGTTGGTCGAGCCGCCGATCGCCGAGTTGACGACGATCGCGTTCTCGAACGCCTCGCGCGTCAGGATCTGCGAGGGGCGCAGGTCCTCCCACACCATCTCGACGATCCGCCGGCCGGTCCAATAGGCCATCTGCCCGCGCTCGCGATAGGGCGCCGGAATGGCGGCGCAGCCCGGCAGCGACATGCCGAGTGCTTCGGCAAGCGAGTTCATGGTCGAGGCCGTCCCCATCGTGTTGCAATGGCCGACCGAGGGCGCCGACGAGGCCGTGATCTCGAGGAACTGCTTGTCGTTGATCTTGCCGGCCGCGAGCAGTTCGCGCGCCTTCCAGACGATCGTGCCGGAGCCCGAGCGCTCGCCCTTCCACCAGCCGTTCAGCATCGGTCCGCCCGAGAGCACGATGGCCGGCAGGTCGACGGTCGCGGCCGCCATGATCTGCGCCGGCGTCGTCTTGTCGCAGCCGGTCGTCAGCACCACGGCATCCATCGGATAGCCGTAGAGGATCTCGACCAGGCTGAGATATTGCAGGTTGCGGTCGAGGCTCGCGGTCGGCCGCTTGCAGGTCTCCTGGATCGGATGGATCGGGAACTCGAACGGGATGCCGCCCGCCTCGCGGATGCCGTCCCTGGTGCGGCTTGCGAGCTCGATGTGATGGCGATTGCACGGCGCGATGTCCGAGCCCGTCTGCGCGATGCCGATGATCGGCTTGCCCGACTGAAGCTCATCCAGCGTCAGCCCGTAATTCATCGTCCGCTCGAGATAGATCGCCGTCATGTCGGCATTGTGCGGATTGTCGAACCACGCCTTCGAACGCAGTTTATCGGGGGTCATACGACGCTTCGTCGGCTTCGACGGCATGGTCTTTCTCTCCTAGGCGGCCGCGCGGCGCGGCGCTCTTCCTCGCGCCCGTCTTCATGGCGGCGGGCATGCGACAACGAAACACAACGTCGCCATGCGATCAAACAGTTTGAACGGATCTAAAGAGCAAACTACTGTTCGCTCCGTATCGTTCCGCCCCCTCCCGGCCCTTGAGAACCGACAACGAGAACGGCATGCTTTGGACTGTCCCGCATTTCGACCGGATCGGCGAAGAGAACGCCTTCGCGGTGCTCGCCCGCGCCGTCGCCCTGCAGCAGCAGGGCAAGGACATCATCAATCTCGGCATCGGCCAGCCCGACTTCCCGACTCCCGAGAACATCGTCGAGGCGGCGATCAAGGCGCTGCGCGACGGCCATCACGGCTACACGCCGGCGAACGGCATCCTGCCGCTGCGCGAAGCGGTGGCGGCCGACGTGAAGCGCCGCTTCGACGCCGACGTCTCGCCCGACAGCGTGATGATCGTGCCGGGCGGCAAGGTCACCATGTTCATGGCGATCCTGATGTTCGGCGAGCCCGGCGCCGAGATCCTCTATCCCGATCCCGGCTTCCCGATCTATCGCTCGATGATCGAGTTCACGGGCGCGACGCCGGTCGCGGTGCCGATTCGCGAGGAGAACGGCTTCGCCTTCTCGGCCGAGGAGACGCTGTCCCTGATCACCCCGAGGACGCGCCTCATCATCGTCAACTCGCCCGCCAACCCGACCGGCGGCGTCACGCCCAAGGCCGAGGTCGACGCGCTCGTCGCCGGGCTCGAGAAATGGCCCGACGTCGCGATCATGTCGGACGAGATCTACGACCAGCTCATCTATGACGGGGAGAAGCACGTCACCCTCCTCGCCTATCCGGAGATCCGCGACCGGCTGATCCTTCTCAACGGCTGGTCGAAGACCTATGCGATGACCGGCTGGCGCATGGGCTGGTCGATCTGGCCCGGCAAGCTCTACGACTATGCGCGCAAGCTCGCCGTGAACTCGCATTCCTGCGTGAACGCCGCGGCGCAATATGCCGGCCTCGAGGCCCTGACCGGGCCTCAGGACGCGGTCGCGATGATGGCGGCCGAATTCGATCGGCGTCGCAAGGCGGTCGTCGCCGGCCTTAACGACCTCCCCGGCGTCTCCTGCATCACGCCGAAGGGCGCCTTCTACGCCTTCCCGAATGTCTCCAAGACCGGATGGAAGGCGAAGAAGCTCGCCTCCGCGCTGCTGGAGGAGGCCGGCGTCGCCACGATCGGCGGCCCGGATTTCGGCATCTACGGGGAAGGTTACATCCGCCTCTCCTACGCCAATTCGCTCGAGAACATCGAGAAGGCGCTGGGGCGCATGCGCCGCTTCCTGGAAACGGCCAAACCTTAAGGGGCGCGATCATGGCGACTGCGAAGAAGGACCGCGTCGCCTTCATCACGGGCGGCGCCTCGGGCATCGGCCTCGCGGCCGCCGAGGATCTGCTGGCGCATGGCTGGCGCGTCGCGATCGCCGACATGAACCAGGCGACGCTCGACGCCGTCTTCAAGCGCAAGGGCCCCGATCAGGTCCTGCGCATTCCCCTGAACGTGACCGACGAGGCGGCCGTGAAGGCCGCCATCGCCCTGACGAAGAAGACCTTCGGGCGGCTCGACGGCGTCCTCAATTCGGCCGGCATCGCGGCCGACATCCCGCTCCTCGATCACCCGGTCGACCTTTTACGCAAGATCCTGGACGTCAATGTCGCGGGCACCTTCCTCGTCGCCCGCGAGGCGGCGCGCGTGATGGTCAAGCAGAAGGGCGGCGGCTCGATCGTGAACGTCGCCTCCGTCTCGGGGATGAAGGGCAATCGCGGCCGGGCCGGCTACGGCGCCTCCAAGGGCGCCGTCATCACCATGACCTATGTGATGGCGGTCGACCTCGCGACGGCCGGCGTGCGCGTCAATGCGGTTGCGCCCGGCCCGATCGAGACCGCCATGGTCCGAGAGATCCATACGGCGGAATCGCGCGCCGCCTGGCATCGCGAGGTGCCGATGCGGCGCTATGGCCAGCCGGCCGAGATGGCCGGCGCCATCCGCTTTCTGCTCGATCCCGACATGTCGAGCTTCGTCACCGGCCAGGTGATCGCCGTCGACGGCGGCTTCTCGACCGGCGGCCTGCTGCGCGACGACTGATCAGTTCCGACCGGCCTTGCCGGATTCCTTCTTGGGGGCCGCCTTGGCGGTGTTCTCCGTCGATTTGTGCTTCGGCGGCGCGCCGGTGGTCGCGAAGCTGCCCATATATGCCGGCGGATCGCTGGCCGGAAAGGACAGATCCGAACCGAGATCGATCTGCTCCTCGAGCGCCTCCTTGCTTTTAGGCGGCTTTTTCTCCGTAGCCGGCGCCCGTCCCGAATCTAGGCTGCGCGGTGACATGCATTCCTCCTCGCAAGCGTTGTGGATTATCGAGACGTAGGGCGCCGGCCACGCCGTTCAACCCGCCCGTGGCCTCACGCCAGCGCGCGGCTTCCCCGCGCCTGCAGCAGGGCGAGGACCGCCACCACTGCGGCCTGCGCCAGCACGAAGGCGATGCCGAGCGCCGTCGGCCGCACGATCCCCGAAGCCAGCAGCACGACGCTGTCGAGCGCCCAGAGCGCGTTATAGCCGGCGACCGCGAGCACGGCGGCGCGCGGCAGCACGGGCCGGCTCGCCAGCCAGATCAGCAGAGCCGCGAAGGGCAGCAGGCTGAGCCCGGCATAGAACAGCAGCAGTGCCGGCAGCCCCGTGAGCCCCGCGACGAAACCGCTCGCGCCGGCGAGCAGCGCGCCGGTTGCGATGCAGGTCGCGGCATCGAAGGCGAGGACGCCGCGCAGGAAACCGTGCGACGCCGTGGCCCGATCGAGTTGGATGTTCGACATGATCGTCTCCTCGTGTTGATGCCGCGAGGATGGCGAGGCGCGGGAACGCGGTCGATTACCTCCGGGGTAATGGCGGCGGAATGCGCGCCCGCTTATAGCGTTTTCGAGCGAAGTGGATTCCGGTTCGCGTGAAGAAAACGCGTCAAACCAAAAAGATAGAGCCCTGGTTCTGATTCTATCAGAACCAGAAAGGCTCTAGGATCGCCCGCATGAGCGATGCAGCCCGACCGATCGGCGAGCACCTGCGCGACTGGCGCCAGCGCCGCCGCCTGAGCCAGATGGATCTGGCGCTCGACGCCGAGATCTCCACGCGGCATTTGAGCTTCGTGGAGACGGGCCGCGCCCGGCCCTCGCGCGAGCTGGTGCTCAATCTGGCGGAGCACCTCGAGATCCCATTGCGCGAACGCAACGTGCTGCTCGTCGCGGCCGGCTACGCCCCGATCTTCGCCGAGCGTCGGTTCGACGATCCGGCCCTCGGCCCGGCCCGCCACGCGGTCGAGCTGGTGCTGGCCGGCCATGCGCCCTACCCGGCCCTCGCCATCGACCGCCATTGGTCGATGATCGCCGCCAATGCGGCCGTCGCGCCGCTGCTTGCCGGCGTCGATGCCGACCTGCTGGCCCCGCCCGTCAATGTCCTGCGCCTCAGCCTGCATCCGAAGGGACTTGCGCCGCGCATCGCCAATCTCGGCGAATGGCGCGCGCATCTCCTCGCCCGCCTGCACGGCCAGATCGAGCTTAGCGCCGATCCGGCGCTGATCGCGCTTTTCGAGGAGCTGCGCGCCTTGCCTGCGCCTCTCATCGGCCCGCGCCACGGCGGCGGCGCCGATCTCGCGGGGATCGCGGTGCCGTTCCGCCTCGCGACCGATGACGGGATCCTCTCCTTCATCTCGACCACGACGGTCTTCGGCACGCCGCTTGACGTGACCCTGTCGGAAATCGCGATCGAGGCCTTCTTTCCGGCCGACGAGGCGACCGCGTCGCGCTTGCGCGGCTAGGCTTCGGGCGAAACCACGCCGCTGCGCCCGGCCGCCTCGGCGGCGGCCTGCGCCGCGTCCTCGCAGCGCTTGCGAAACCCCTCGACCTCTTCTTCGGAGAGGTGTTCGATGCCGATGAAGATGTTCTCGGCGGCCGAGGCTGTGATCAGCGCATCGAGCTTGGCCTGGATCGCGGCGCCGTCGCGGTTCTGCGTGTTCTGGATCAGGAACACCATCAGGAAGGTGACGATCGTCGTCGAGGTGTTGACGATGAGCTGCCACGTATCCGAGAAGCCGAAAAGCGGGCCGCTCGCCGCCCAGAGGATGATCGTCGCGCAGCAGATGATGAAGGTGATCGGGCGGCCGGCCGCATGCGCCACCGCATTCGCGATCCTGGTGAAGACGGCATCGAGGCCCATCGTGGAAGCCCTTCCTGAGATCCGGATCCCTACCATCTTGGGCGCAGCCCTGACCGATCAAGAGCGCTCTGGACAGCGCCGCCCGTCCGTGCCGAGATAACGGAGCCTGCTCCCTTCAGGCGGACTCGTTTGAAGGGGCGAAGCAGTCCCGCGTTTTGATCGAAACGGTCAAAACGCAGCCCGATCCGGCTCTGCCGCTCCATCGTGAGGCTCGCGTGAAGGACCCGCTCGTTCTCGACAGCGTCACCCAACTGACCGCCGACGCGCGGGGGCGCGTCGCCTATTGCGCCTCCCATGGCAGCGAATATTCAGCCCTCTACGCGGCCGAGAAGGGGCTTTCGGCCGTCATCCTCTCGGATGCCGGCGTCGGCCGCGACTGCGCCGGCATCGCGGGCATCGCCCGCCTCGACGAGATGGGCATGGCGGCGGCGGCCATCAGCCACCGCTCGGCGCGGATCGGCGACGGGCTCGACGGGATCGGCCGCGGCGTCATCTCCTATGTCAACGACTGCGCGACCAGCGTCGGCGTCCGGCCCGGCATGCAGGCCGCGGAGGCGCTTGCCCGCCTCGCCGCCGCCGAGTTGAAACCCGTCCGCGTGCCGCCCGGCATCGCCGAGGCGCGCCATGAGCTGAACGACCCCGCTTTCGGCAATGTCCGCGTCTTCACGGTCGATTCCATCGCGCTGCTCGAGCCGCGCGATTTCGGCGCCATCGTGCTGACCGGCTCGCATGGCGGCCTGCTCGGCGGCGAGGTCGGCGCGGCGCGCCGTCACGAGGTCTTCGCCGCCGTCTACAACGACGCGGATCGCGGCATCGACCTGGCGGGCATCTCGCGCCTGCCGATGCTCGACGAGGTCCGCATCGCCGCCGCCTGCGTTTCGGTCTGGACCGCGCGGATCGGCGACGGGCTGTCGACCTATCGCGACGGCATCATCTCGGCCATCAACGCGACCGCCACCGACTATGGCGGCGAGCTCGGGCAGAGCGCCCAGGAATTCGTCCTGCGCATGGTGGAGGCCCGCGCCCGCGGCCGCCGATAAGAACAAGCATCCCCCGGAGACAGCATGACCACCGCCCACCTGCCGCATGTTTCGCTGGCCGATCTCGGCCGTTTCATCGAGGCCGCCCTGAGCGCCGCCGGCGCCGATCCGGATTCGGCCCGCCAGACGGCCCGCGCCCTCGTGCACGCCAACACGCTCGGCGTCGACAGCCACGGCATCCGCCTCCTGCCCTATTATCACCGGCTGATCCTGGCGGGCGGCGCCAATGCGCGGCCGAACATCCGCTTCACGAAGCTCCGCCCCGGCACCGGCGTGCTCGATGCCGACGACGCGCTCGGCCACGGCCCGACCTACCGGGCGATGGACGAGGCGATGGCACTCGCCCGCGTCACCGGCATCGGCGCCGTGACGGTGAAGAACTCCAACCATTTCGGCGCCGCCGGCGCCTATGCGATGCATGCGGCCGAGCAGGGCATGATTGGCCTTGCGACCTGCAACAGCGACAAGATCGTCCGCCTGCATGACGGCCGCGAGCGCTTCCACGGCACCAACCCGATCTCGATCGCGGCCCCGGTCGAGGGCGAGGATCCATGGCTGCTCGACATGGCGACGAGCTCGATCCCATTCAACCGCGTGATGCTCTACCGCTCGCTCGGCGTGCCGGTGCCCGAGGGCGCCGCCTCGGACGTGGAGGGCCGCGCCACCACCGACGCGCAGAAGGCCGAGGTCCTTGACCCAGTCGGCGGTCCCTGGGGCTACAAGGGCGCGGCGCTCGCCGGCTTCGCCGAGATCGTCTCGGCTGTGCTGTCCGGCATGCGCCTCTCGTTCGAATTGCCGAATTTCGGCGAGAATGACGCCATCCGCCGCCATCTCGGCGCCTTCGTGCTGGCGATCGATCCGGCCGCCTTCATCGAGCCCGCGGTCTTCGACGCGGGGCTGAAGCGCTACCGCGCCGCGGTGCGGGCCGCCGAGCCCGCGGCCGAAGCGGCCGACCGGCCCATGGCGGCGGGCGACCGCGAATGGCTGGTCGCGGCCGAGCGCCGCGCCAGGGGCGTGCCGATCGACCCGGAAACCGACAAGGAGATGCGCGAGATGGTCCGCCTCTACGGCATCGCGCTGCCGGCCGGGATGGCCTGAGCGATCACGGGGCGGCGCAACGCCGCCCCGGTCGAAATACCGTCCATGAATCGCGCCGCCCTACATCCCGAGCGCGCGCGGCAGCACGAGCGAGATCCACGGCACATAGGTGACGAGGGCCAGGAAGCAGAGCATCGCCAGCAGCCACGGCCACACCGCGACGGTCAGCTCCGTGATGCCCATCTTGGTGATTCCGGACGCGACATAGAGGTTGAGCCCGACCGGCGGATGGCACATGCCGACCTCCATGTTGACCACGATCAGGATGCCGAAATGGATCGGGTCGATGCCGAGGCGCGCCGCCATCGGGAAGAGGATCGGCGCCATGATCAGCACGATCGAGGACGGCTCCATCACGTTGCCGGCGAGCAGCAGCAGCACGTTGACGATCAGCAGGAAGGTGAACCAGTTGAGCCCCTGCCCGACCATCCAGGTCGTCATCTGCTGCGGGATGTTCTCGGACGTCATCAGGAACGAGAACAGCACCGCGTTGGTGATGATGTAGAGCAGCATCGCGCTCATATTGGCCGAATCCAGAAGCACCTTCGGGATCTGGCTGAGGCTGAGGTCGCGATAGACGAAGACCGAGATGACGAAGGCGTAGACCGCGCTCATTGCGGCCGCCTCGGTCGGCGTGAACTTGCCGCTGTAGATGCCGCCCATCACGATGACGATCAGGGCGAGGCCCCAGAACGCCTTCCGGAACGCGGTGAGGCGCTCGCCCCAGCCGGCCCGTCGCATGCGCGGATAGTTGCCCTTCCACGCTCGGTACCAGGTGACGAGGCCGAGCAGGCTCGCCAGCATCAGCCCCGGCACGACGCCGGCGATGAACAGGTCGCCGACCGAGGCGGAGGAAACGCGCTCCCCGTTCGGCCCGGTGACGTTCATGCCGGAGGTCGCGACCGCGTAGATGACCATCACGATCGAGGGCGGGATCAGGATGCCGAGCGCGCCCGAGGTCGTAATGACGCCGGCGCCGAAGCGCTTCGGAAAGCCCTGCCGCACCATCGCGGGCAGGATGATCGAGCCGATCGCCACGACGGTCGCCGGCGAGGAGCCCGAGACCGCCGCGAACAGCGCGCAGGCGACGACGCCCGCAAGCCCGAGGCCGCCATGCCAATGCCCGACCATCGAGGTCGCGAAATTGATCATCCGGCGCGCCACGCCGCCATGGGTGAGGAAATTGCCGGCGAGGATGAAGAACGGGATCGCCATGATCTCGAACTTCTCGATGCCGGTGAACAGCTTCAGCGCCACCGTCTGCGGATCGACATCCGTCATGAAGAACATGAAGGTGAGGACCGTCAGGCCGAGCGCGATCGAGATCGGCATGCCGGTGACCATCAGCGCCATCAGCAGGCCGAAGATCAGCATCGCCGAGTTCTTCAGGACGATGCCGGCGAGCAGGATGACCGCGATGATGCCGAGCGAGACGATGGTCACGCGGTCGATTTTCGTGATCGGCGCCTTGGGCGCCTCCGCCAGCCCGCTCATCGCGACGCCCCCGCCGGCTTGAGCGGTGCGGTCTCGTCCTCCAGGCCCTCGACATGGCCATGGTCGTGATGCGGCAATTCCCTGGTCCGCCAGAAGGTCCAGGCGACCTGCAGGAAGCGGAAGCACATCAGGTAGGAGCCGAGCGGGATCGCCAGATAGACGATCCAAGAGGGGATCTCGAGATCGGCCGAGACCTGTTCGGTCTGGGCCATGTGATAGACGAAGTTCGTCCCCAGCGTACCGACGATGCCCGTGAAGAACGCCCCGGCGAGCAGCCCGAAGGTGACGACCTTGTGCTTGATGGCGTCCGGCAGGCGGTTGAGGATCACGTCGACGCCGACATGGATGCCGGTCCTGACGCCATAGGCGGCGCCGAACTTCGCCATCCACACGAACATGTAGATGCACAGCTCCTGCGCCCAGCCGAGATTGATGGGCGCAAGGTACGGATAGAGAAATGGAACGGTCGCGCCATAGCGATGCGCGACCGCGACGAAGATCAGCAGCGTCGCGGCCGCCATCAGCGACGCGATCAGGATCTCCTCGAGCCGATCCAGGATTTTCAGCATGCTCTCCCCTTGGAATCGGCGCATTTCGATGATGCGCTCATTTTCCCAAGGGGTAGCGGAGAAACTTCCGGTTGGCCAGCGCGGGCGGCCCGCCCGCACCGGCGGTCATGGGTCAGCGCCGGAGCGTCTCGACCTGCGCCGCGATATGCGCCTGCAATTGCGGATCGATGCCGAGGCGGAAGGCGAGCGAGGAGAGATAGGCGCGCTCCACATCGGTGTCGGCGTCGATCGCCATCAGCGACGCGAGATAGATCTCGGCGGCCCGTTCCGGGCTCGTGGCGGCGCGCGCCAGCTCCTCCGGGCTCGCCGGGTTGTCGAGCATCGTCCCGAGAAAGGCCTGCTCCTCCTCGTCGACCCCGTCCTTGGCGATCTCGGTGAAGATCCGGCCGCGCTCGGTCGCGTCCATATGCCCGTCCGCCAGCGCCGCCGCGACCATCGCCTTCAGGAGGACCGTCGCATGCTCTTCCGCTTCCTGCGGCGTCTCGGCGGGGAGCTGCGGCAGGGCGGGCTGCGGCTGATAGCCGCCCGGCGCCGGCGCGGCGGGCTGCTGATCGGCCCGGCCCGTGACCGTGTTCACCAGATCGTTGATCGAGGTCGGCAGCGGCGGCCTTCCGGCCCGATAGTTCTTGTAGGCCGCATAGGCAAGCGTTCCGAGCACGGCGGCGCCGCCGACCTTCGCCACCGTGCCGGCGACCTCGCGCCCGCCCTTGGTGCCGAGCAGCAGCCCGCCGAGCGCGCCGATGCCGATGCCGCCGGCGTTGCGCGCCAGATAGTCGCGCGCGCCGCCGAGAAAATCACCGCCGGGCTGCGGCTGGCCGTATTGCGGCTGCGGGGCCTCTCCGTAGCGCAGGTCCTGCGGATAGGGCGCCGGCGGCTGGCCCTGCGGCTGCGCCCAGGGCGAGGGCTGGCCGTACGGGGCCGGCTGGCCGTAAGGCTGCTGGCCATGGGGCTGCGGCTGTCCATAGGGCTGCGGCCCCGCGCGCGGATCCTCCGCCTGCGGCTGGCCGAGCATGCCGCCGAGCGGGGAGTTGCGCAGCGCGCCCGTGACCTGCCCGAGGAGATCGCCCGAACCGCCGGGCCCGCCCGGACCGGAGGGCGTGAGGACACGGTTAAGCAGCTTGCCGACATCGATCATACTGAAACCCCTTCATGCGCATCGCCTCCGCATGTAGGTCGGCATCATGGCGCCGCAAGGGCGGCCGCCGGTCAGTGCCGGTGTCGCATCTGCGCGGCTTCGCGCGACAGCGTCTCGATCATCGCGAAATCGCCGAGATCGAGCAGCGTCTTCGGCGCCACCCAGGATCCGCCGACGCAGGCGACGTTCGGCAGCGCCAGATAGGCGGGCGCCTTGGCGGCGTCGATGCCGCCGGTCGGGCAAAAGACGATATCGGGCAGCGGCGCCGCCAGCGCCTTGAGGAGCGCGACGCCGCCCGCCTGCTCGGCCGGAAAGAACTTCACCATCGGAAAGCCGAGCTCGGCGAGATGCATCGCCTCGGACGCCGTCTGCGTACCCATCAGGAACGGCACGGGCACTGTCTCGGCCGCCGCGATCAGCCTTTCGCCCGCGCCCGGCGAGACGAGGAACTGCGCCCCGGCCTCGAGCGCAGCGTCGATCTGCGCCTGGCTGCGCACCGTCCCGGCGCCGACGATGGCGCCCTTCACCTTCGCCATTGCGGCCATGGCGGCGGCGGCGGCGGGCGTGCGCAGCGTCACCTCGATCACCGGCAATCCGCCCGCCACCAGCGCCTCGGCGAGCGGCACCGCCGTCGCCGGATCCTCGACCGTCAGCACGGGGACGACCGGGATCTGGCCGAGCAAGGGGCGGAAGTCGGGATGCGGCATCGATATTTCTCCTGCGGCGCCAGACCTGTGCGGCGCCGCCCCACTCTACCGCCGCGTACGCAAAAGGCTACTCGGCCGGCCGGCGCAGGATCGCGAGCCAGGTGAAGCCGCGATGCAGCCGCCGGGCCTCGGCAACGAGGCCGTGCCGCGCCGCGATTTCGGCCGCGAAGGCGAACAATCCGGGGCGCGGCGTGACGTGATGCAGCGCGAGCCCGGCCGAGAACAGGCGCTGCGCGGCGGACGGAAACCCCGCGAGGTTGCCGAAATCGACGACATGCAGCGCGCCGCCCGCCTCCAGCCGCTGCGCCGCGCTCTCCATCACGCGCTGCCAGGCCGGGATCATCGAGACCGCATAGGCGATGAAGACGCGGTCGAAACGCTCGCGGCCGAAGACGCGCCGCGGATCGAAGGTCGCCGCGTCCGCATGGGCGAGCCGCGTGCGGCCCTGCGTGCCGGCCTTCACGACCGCCGCGCCGGCGCTTGCCAGCATCTCGCGCGAGATATCTATGCCGTGCAGCCGGGCGGTCGGATAGCGCCGCGCCGCCGCGACGAGATTGCGGCCCGTCCCGCAGCCGATCTCCAGGACCGTGCCGCCCTCCGGCACGTCCAGCCCCGCCAGCATCGGATCGCGGCCGATCAGGTAGTATTTCCGCGTGAGGTCGTAGACATGGCGCTGGTGCCGGTAGAGGCGGTCCATCAACCCGGCATGCTCTGTCTCGACGCTCATCGCTCAATCCTTCAGCGCATAGAGGTGGAAGCCGCCATAGATCGCCGAACGGTCGCGGCGATGCAGTTCGCGCGAGATCTCGGCGCAGTAGCGCCAGCGGCCGAGCAGGCTCTCCGCGACTTGTCCGGGCAAAGGGCTGGCTTCGCCCGCCGTGCGGAAGACGGCGCGGGCGCCGGGCGCCGCCGTGCGGGTGATTTCGGCCCACAAGGCGCCGAGCTGGACGTCGTTCATCCAGTCCTGCGCATCGAGCAGCACGAACCGGTCCACGCTGGCGTCCGGCTTACCCGTCAGAAGGTCCGTGACGCTCGCATTGACGATCGTAACGCGGTCGGCGCGCGCCTTCAGCGCCGCATATCGATCGGCTTCCAGATAGGGCGGCAGCGGGCCGCCGGGCGCATAGGCGCGGCCGAAGGCCTGCCAGGTGAAGTAGTTCTCGCTCAGCGGGAAATCGCAGGCCAGCCTGCGCAGCCGCGCCTTCAGCGTCTCCGCCATGCCACCCGGCCCGGCCAGGGCCACGTATTGCTGCGGCGGAATGCCGAGCCCGAACAGCGTCGATTTCAGGGCGACCAGCCCGCGCACCGCCCGCCGCTCGAACAGGGGCGCGATATGCGCCTCGAAATAGGCGCGCTGCTCGGCGAGCGAACCGGCCTTCAACAAGCCGGGAAGGTCGATCCCGTAGAGCCGCGCCAGCAGATGGCCGGCACCGATGAAGCGGCCGAGCACCCCGTGCCGGTAGGGATCGCGCGCGAACATCGCGATGCGGCGGCGCCCCGAGAGCCCGCGGCCGTCCCAATAGGCGCGGCTCGCCGTATCGAGACGCGGCCGCAAATGCCGCTCGTAGGTCTCGATATTGTCGGCCGATCGCCCCTCGCCGAAGAAGCGGAAGAACGCGGCATGGTCCGGCAGGGCCGAGAGCGCCGCGATCTTCAGCCGATTATAGGCGACATGCGCCGAGTTGAGGTCGACCGCCTCGATCCGCGCCGGATCGGCCGTCAGATACGAGAGCGCGTTGCAGCCGCCCGACGCGATCGTCACGACGCGATGACCGGGACCAAGCGCCATGGCGGCCATGTCGACCACCGGATCTTCCCAGATCTGGGCATAGACCAGCCCGTCGAACAGGCGGGCGAACAGGCGCTCGTTGAGGCCGGCCAAGCTCCAGACGGCGTTGCGCCCGACCGCCGCGACGAGCCTCGCGCGCGCTTGGCGCCTGACCGCGCCGGCATCCTCGTCTGCGACCGTCACCGCCATGAGCTCTCCCGTCCCCGTGCCAGGCCTCCTGTGCACAGATTCCGATGACGCGGCGGTGACGGCGCGCCCGATTTTTCGAACAGGCGCGCCGGGCCGGACGCATACCCTGCCGGGAAAGCGCAAAGCCGCTATGATCGCGGCGACATGCCCCGTCGAGGATCCGTCATGACGCTTGCCTTCACGCCGCGCCCCCGCCCCGCCCGCCAGCCGATGGAGGGACGCCATGCG
>JBDHTH010000004.1:0-20955 GCA_039808545.1 Phreatobacteraceae bacterium
TTCCTCTCGCCGACCAGGCGATCGCGACGTCGAGCCCCGCTGGCTTCCGCTTCGCCGGTCCGGGCTCGCCCAGCCATATGCTCGACCCGCGCGACGGGCTTTCGGCCGGCCGCTACCGGAGCGTCAGCGTGCTGGCGGGCGACGCGACGACGGCCGACGCCTTGTCGACCGCTTTCAGCTTCATGGCGCCGGAGGGGATCGCCGCCATGCAGGAATCGCTTCCCGGCGTCAGCGCCTATCTGTTCCCGGAGGATGGCCGGCCGCAGCGTCTCGGCTGACGCGCGTCAGGCCGGCGCCTGACGGCGCCCACCAGGCTGCTGGCGCGGGCTGACGAGCATCAGGCCATAGCGCAAGGCATAGCCGAGGAAGGCCGTGCTCCACAGCGCCGCCGCGACATGCAGCAGCGCCGTCACATCGGGCCGGAAGACGGCCGCGAGACGGAACGGCGCCGCGAGCAGGATGGCGGCGAAGATCAGGCAGGTGGCGCGGTCCGCGACCAGCGCGCGGCCCGTATGGCCGAGCGTGGCGCGCGCCATCACGGCGAGCGTCATCGACCCGATGGCGCCGATACCGAGCAGGTGGATGCCGGCCGCCGCCGGAACGGTGTCGGGCATCAAGGCGCCCAGCCCCGCGACGAGCAAGCCGGCGGGCACGAACGCATAGGCGGCGTGCAGGACAAGCACCAGCGGGTCGCGCCATGTGCGCTCGCCGGTCCAGCGCGCGAGCCGCGCCAGGTTGAGGAGACCTCCCGCGACGAGCAGCGCGCCGGTCGCGGCGGCGGCCGGCAGGGCCGTCCAGCACGCGAGGGCCAGCCCCGACACCATGATCGCGATCGCATCGAAGCGATTGAAGGGCACCGGCAGACGGCCCGGATTCTCGCGCGCGAGCCAGTTGCGCGTGAAGCTCGGAATGATACGCCCGCCGACCAGCATGATCAGCACGATCGCGGCCGCAATGCCGAGCCTGCGGCCGATATCGGCGCTGCCCTGGAACCGCGCCTCGAGATGGAACAGCAGATTGGCGGCGAGCAGCACCGACACCGGCGCCAGCACCTTCAGGTTGCGCCAGTTGCGGCCCGCGACGATCTCGGTCGCGGCCGCGATCACGACCGACAGCAGGAAGGCGCAGTCGATCGCCATGGCGGCGAGCCAGCCGATCGAGGCCGAGCAGAACACCGCCGCCCGTCCCGCCGCCCATATCAGCACGAGCACCGCGAGCGGCAGGCCCTGCACCGGCAGCCGCCCGGTCCAGTTCGGGATGGCGGTCAACAGGAAGCCGGTGACGATCGCCGCGAGATAGCCGAACAGCAATTCATGCGCGTGCCAGTCGACCGGCGCGAACAGGCTGGCGGTGCGCAGGTGACCCGTCGCTATCGGCAGCCAGACGAGCACGGTGAGGCCGGCATAGAGCGCGCCGAGCAGAAAGAACGGCCGGAAGCCGTAGGACAGGACGGCCGGGTAGCGGCCCGGCCGGGTGCGAGGGACCGCCATGCCGGCCTCCTGCGGGAATTGCGCGTTTTGGTCCGCGCGGCTCAGTCTTTCGGAACCGCGGCGAGGAGCGCCTCGAACGTGGTCTTCGCCTTGCCGGGATGCTTGACAGCCTTCGCGGCCTCCAGATTGGTCGGCGCACCCGTGACGATCAGCATCACCATGCCCATCCCGTAATGGGGCGTGCATTTGACGCCGTAGACGCCCTCGGCCTTGACGGTGACGACGAGCTCCTCGTTGATCTTGCCCTTGAAGTCCTCGGTTCCGTCCGGGAGCATGCCCTTCACCGATTCGACATTGTGCCCCTTGTCGGTGGCCACGAAGCGGATCGTGTCGCCCGGCGCTGCCTTGATGAAATCGGGCTCGAACACCATCACGCCCTTCGTGCCCTTGTTCAGCATGCGGACTTCATGCTCGGCCGCATGGGCATTCCCGGCCAACGCCATGAATGCCGCCAGCGCGGCCATCGCCACCATCGATCTCATCATGTCTCCCTTCTCCGGCGGTTTCGGTCGCCGGGAACGGGAGTTCTGATACGCCGCGGGGCGCCTGCGTCTTTGCGCAATCACAAATACCCGGCGATCGCCGGATGCGCCGCTGCGCATGCCGCAGCAGCGATCGCGTGCCTGTTTGCGCCAGCGCAACGTCGCGCCCGCCGCGTTCCGCATGAATGCGACATCCGCCAAGGGGCCTGCGGCGATGCCACCGCAACCGATCGATCCGAACATGACCGTCGACGAGATCATGCGGCGCTGGCCCGGCACGATCCGCGTGATGATCCGGCACAAGATGCTCTGCATCGGCTGCCCGTTCGGGGTTTTCCACACGGTCGCGGACGCTTGCGCGGCCCATGAGGTCGATGCGCAGGCCTTCGGGGCCGAATTGCATCAGGCGATCGAGGCCGGGCGCGCCACAAGCGCACCCTCGGCTTTCGCGCCGAGCCCGGCGGTTCAGGCGGCCGGGGACGGCGGCCGGGGCGAGGTCACTTCCGCCGCCTGTTCTCCGAAAGGAGCATCAGGGCGTGCGGGTCGGTGACGATCACTTTCTGCCGGGCGTTGCGCACGGTGCCGTCCTGTTCCCACGCGCTGAGCACCCGGCTGACGGTATGGAGCGTGGTGCCGGTCATCTCGGCGATCTCCTGCCGGGTGATCGGGAAGTCGATCTCGATGCCGTTCTCGGTTTTCCGGCCCGCCTGGTTGGCCAGCCGCAGGATGGCGCTCGCGATCCGCTGCTCGACCTGCTGCGTCGCCATCTCGACGACGCGCGTCTGCGTCTCCTGCAGCCGCGTACCGATGGTGCGATAGGTGTTCGCGCCGAACGCCGGCACGCGCGCCTGAAGCTCCGGCCAGGCGCTGTTCGGCCAGGAGAGGACGACGCAATCCACCGCCGCGACCGCACTCGCCGGGTATGTGTCGCGCCCCATCTGCACCGCGATGCCGAAGAGCTCGCCTTCGTTGATGTAGCGGGCGATCACCTGCTCGCCGTCCGGCGTCGTGCGGACGACGCGGATATGGCCGGCCAGCAGCAGAAAGAAGCGGTGCGCCTCGGCGCCCTGTCCGAACACCTCGGCGCCCTTCGGAACGCGCGAGGACTGGGCCGACGCGAGTATGAAATCGAGATCTTCGCCCTCGATCCCGGCGAAGGACGACACCCCAGCGATGAGGGATCTGTCGAGCCGCATTCTCCGCACCGCCTTTCGCTTTGCCGACGCGGATCCTGGCCCTACGGGCGCGCTCCCGCAAGCGGCCGGACGAAGCGTCGGCTGTCGCTGCCGATCAGATCATCTGCAAGGGCTGCTTGCGCGACGGCGGCGCGAAGAGGCGGTCGAGCGCCTCCAGGTCCTCCGGGGCCAGCCGCAGGTCGAGCGCCGCCCGGTTGTCCCGGACATGCTCCGGCTTCACGGCCTTCGGGATCGCGATCACGCCGTCCTGCCGCAGCACCCAGGCGAGCGCGAGCCGCGCCTGGCTGACGCCGTAGCGCTCGGCGATGCTGGCGAGGCGCTTTTCGCCCGCAAGACGGCCCTGCTCGACCGGCGAATAAGCCATGATCGGCACGCCGCGCGCGCGGCACCACGGCAGCAGGTCGTATTCGATGCCGCGCCGCGTCAGGTTGTAGAGGACCTGGTTGGTCTGCACCGCTCCTCCGGCCTTGATGCCCGCCAGTTCCTCCATGTCGTCGGCATCGAAATTGCTGACGCCCCAGTGCCGGATCTTTCCCGCGGCCTTGAGCGCCTCGAAGGCCTCCACGGTCTCGGCGAGCGGGACGCCGCCGCGCCAATGCAGCAGATAGAGGTCGATGCGATCGGTCCCGAGCCGCTTCAGGCTGCGCTCGCAGGCCGCCGGCACGCCGCGCCGCGAAGCGTTGGACGGAAGCACCTTGCTGACGATGAAAAGCGCGTCGCGCCGCCCTTTGACGGCCTCGCCGACGACCTCCTCTGCGCCGCCGTCGCCATACATCTCGGCGGTGTCGATCAGCGTCATGCCGAGCTCGATTCCGAGCCGCAGCGCCGCCACCTCATCGGCCTGCCGGTCGCGCCGCTCGCCCATGTTCCAGGTGCCCTGCCCCAGCACGGGAACGGCTTCGCCGGCCGGGAGCTGCGTCGTCCTGATGCCCGACGTCATCAAAGCCTCCTCACGTTGCGCCTCACACGCGCTCCAGCGCCAGCGCGATGCCCTGGCCGACGCCGATGCACATGGTGGCCAGAGCGCGCCGCTTAACCGTCAAGGCCAGCTCCAGCGCCGCCGTGCCGGCAATGCGGGCGCCCGACATGCCGAGCGGATGGCCGAGCGCAATCGCGCCGCCATTCGGGTTGACCTCGGGCGCATGGTCCGCGATGCCGAGGCCGCGCAGCACGGCGAGGCCCTGGCTCGCGAACGCCTCGTTCAATTCGATCACGTCGAAATCGGTAGGTTCGAGGCCGAGGCGCGCGCAGAGCTTGCGCGTCGCCGGCACGGGGCCGACGCCCATGATGCGCGGCGCGATGCCGGCGGTCGCACCGCCCGCCACGCGCGCCAGCGGCGTCAGACCGTACCGCGCCGCCGCCGCCTCGGAGGCGAGGATCAGCGCGGCCGCCCCGTCATTGACGCCCGAGGCGTTGCCGGCCGTCACCGTGCCGCCCTTGCGGAAGGGCGTCGGCAGCCTGGCGAGGCCTTCCAGCGTCGTGTCGGCGCGCGGATGCTCGTCCTTCTCGACGGTGACCGGATCGCCCTTGCGGCGAGGAATAACGACCGGCGCGATCTCCCGGCCGAGCCGGCCGTTCGCCTGCGCCGCCACGGCCTTCTGCTGCGAGCGCAGCGCGAAGGCATCCTGGTCGGCGCGCGCGATGCCGAACTCCGCCGCGACATTCTCGGCCGTTTCGGGCATGGAATCGACGCCGTACTGCGCCTTCATCAGCGGATTGACGAAACGCCAGCCGATCGTCGTGTCGTGGATCTCATTCGCGCGCGAGAAGGCGCTGTCGGCCTTCGGCAGCACGAAGGGGGCGCGCGACATCGATTCCACGCCGCCGGCGATCATCAGCTCGGCCTCGCCGGCGCGAATCGCGCGCGCCGCAGCGATCACCGCATCCATGCCGGAACCGCAGAGACGGTTGATGGTCGTGCCCGAAACCTTCTCGGGCAGCCCGGCGAGCAAAGCCGACATGCGGGCGACATTGCGGTTGTCCTCGCCGGCCTGGTTGGCGCAACCGAACACGACGTCGTCGATCGCCTCGAAATCGACGCCGGGATGGCGCGCCATCAGCGCCTTCAGCGGCACCGCGCCGAGATCGTCCGGCCGAACCGACGACAAGACCCCGCCATAGCGGCCGATCGGCGTTCGAACATAGGCGCAAATGAAAGCTTCGGGCATTGCGAGGAACTCTGGTTGGATGGGCGGCGCGGCTTGGCGCGGCCGTCAGATGTCGAAGAACACGGTCTCGTCCTCGCCCTGCAGGCGGATGTCGAAACGGTATCGGCGGGGATCGGCCGCGTCCCGGCGGGCGATCAGCGTTTCGCGGCGCGGCGGCGGCACGCGCGCGAGCACCGGGTCCTCGGCGTTCGCGGCCGCCTCGTCGGAGAAATAGAGGCGCGTCGTGAGGCCGATATTGATGCCGCGCGCCACGATCCAGACCAGGATATGCGGCGCCTGCAATCGGCCGCCATCGGCGACCCGCCCCGGCTTGATGGTCTCGAACCGGTAGAGGCCGGTCGCGCCGTCGCTCGCCTGCCGCCCGAAGCCCGTGAAGGCCGGATCGGCCTGGCTGTCCTCGGCGCTCGGGAAGCGCCCGTCGGCATCGGCCTGCCACAGCTCGATCAGCGCATCGGTGACCGGCGCGCCGGCCCCGTCATAGACATGGCCCTCGATGGTGATGCGCTCGCCCCCGGTCGCGTCCGTGACCATCCGGGCGCCGAGGTCCTCGGCCCAGACGCCGCGGATCTCGGCATGGTTCGGCGTGCAGCCGATATGCACATAGGGCCCGGCCGTCTGCGAGGGCGTTTCCCTGAAGGGCCGCAGCCGGTTCAGCATCAGTTGCCCTCCAGCCTGTTCTCGAACAGCGTCGAGCGGCGGCCGCGCAGCACCATGTCGAAGCGGTAGGCGAGCGCGTCCATGGGAACAGTGTTGCCGCGATCGAGCCGGGCGACGAGCTGCTCGATGGCGGACGGGTCGTTGATCGTCTTGACGATCGGGCATTGCCAGATCATCGGGTCGCCCTCGAAATACATCTGGGTGATCAGCCGCTGCGCGAAAGCGTGGCCGAACAGCGAGAAATGGATATGGGCCGGGCGCCAGTCGTTGACGCCGTTCGGCCAGGGATAGGCGCCGGGGCGGATGGTGCGGAACGAATAGTAGCCGTCCCGATCCGTGATGGCGCGGCCGCAGCCGCCGAAATTCGGGTCGAGGGCCGCAACATAGCCCTCCTTCTTGTGCCGGTAGCGCCCGCCGGCATTCGCCTGCCAGAACTCGACCAGCGTGCCGGCTTGCGGGCGGCCATCCTCGTCGAGCACCTGGCCGTAGACGATGATGCGCTGGCCGATCGCCTCGCCGGTCTTGGCGTAGTTGAGGATCAGGTCGTTATCGAGCGGGCCGAGCATGGCGTGGCCGAAGACCGGCCCGCTGCGCTCGGTGGCGGTCGTCTCCAGCGACAGCAGAGCCTGGCGGGGGCTGCGCAGCACCGAGCTCTTGTAGTCCGGCGTGAAGGCCGGCGGATGCCAGCCGCGGTCACGCGCGTAGAAGGACTGCTGGTTGGCCGGGATATTCCGCATGAGGCCGGGTCTTTCGCCGTGGAGTGCCGCATCGATGATCGAGCCGCGCGATCATGAATGCCGACCATCGCCAGGGCAAGCAAGGCCCTTTCCATGGCGACCGGCGCCGCGCCTCAAGCCGGATCGGCCGCCGCTTGGGCGCATGCGACCATGACGTCGGCGCCGATCGTATTCCAGGTGAGGATGCCGCCGACGATCACGACCTGCATCAAGCCTTCGGCCAGTTCGGCGGTCGTCAGCCCGTTCTTGATCGCCAGCTTGGCGTGCGCGACGGCGCCCTCCTTCTGCCCCGCCAGCGTATCGAGCAGCGCGAAGATGAGCTCCTTGGTCTTCAGGTCGAGCGCGCCGCCCTGCTCGGGCGTTCGCATGACGAAATCCCGGATGAGGCCGTATCCCGCAAAGGCCTGCGGCGCATGCTCGAGCATCACCGTATAGGGCGGCGGCAGATGCCCGGTAGTGGCCATGAAGCTGGCGATGCCCTTTTCGACCGCCTGCTGCGTGAGATCCGACATGGAATTGGCTCCTGATTGCTTGCTTTTCAGCGATGGCACGCCGCGCGCTTCGAAATTGCCTGGTGGGCGACGGAATGGTAGCGATAACAGATCGATGCGCCGCGGAGGCGCGCGGCCGATGCTGCGCCTGATGAGCGAAAGGCGAGATCCGACAGGCCGGAATCCGAAGATTCATGACGAAACACGAACGCAAGCCCGCCTCCCCGCGACCCAAGGGCGGAATTCCCTCCCCGAAGCGGGCGCCGACGATGGCGGATGTCGCGCGGCTCGCCGGCGTCTCGACGATGACGGTATCGCGCGCGCTGAAGAGCGACAGCGTCATCCTGGAGAGCACGCGCCAGCGGATTCTCGCGGTCTGCGAGGAGATCGGCTACATTCTCGACGAGCGGGCCGGCGCGCTGTCGTCGAACCAGTCCGGCTTCATCTCGGCCCTCGTCCCGTCGATCAACAACGCCAATTTCGCCGATCTCGCGCGCGGCCTCACGGACGCGGCGGCCGATAGCGGCCTGCAGATCCTGCTCGGCTACACGGAATACTCCTCCGAGAAGGAGGAGGCGCTGATCGGCGCCATGCTGCGCCGGCGTCCCGAGGCGTTCATGCTCGTCACCGGGCATCACAGCGAGCGAACGCGCGCGATGCTGCGCGCGGCCGCGATTCCGGTCGTGGAGGCCTGGGACACGCCCGAGGATCCCATCCACCATACGGTCGGGTTCTCCTTCGCCCATGCGACCGCGACGATGGTCCGCAGGCTGCACGAGAAGGGCTATCGGGAGATCGCCTTCCTCGGCGGCACGTCCTATCCGGGCTCGCCCGGCGCCAGCCGGCGGGCCGGCTACGAGGCGGCGATCCGCGCACTCGGCCTGCCCGAGGGGCGGATCGTCTCGTTCCGTCAGCCGCCGACGGCGCTCGCCATGGGCCAGGGCGCGGCAGGCATCGTCGAGCTCATCGAGCGCTTTCCGGGCGTCGACGCGGTCGTCTGCGTCCACGATCTCGCGGCCTTCGGCGCGCTCATGGAATGCCGCCGGCGCGGCTGGGACGTGCCGGGCCGCTGTGCCATCGCGGGCTTCGGCGATTTCGAGGTGTCGCGCTACAGCGCGCCGCGCATCACGACGATCCAGGTCGATGCCTATGCGCTCGGGCGGATGGCGGGCGGCATGCTGCTCGACAGCATCCGTTCGGCGCGCCAGGGGCGGGCGACGGCCGCCCGGCACGTGACGATACCGTTCAGCATCGAGGAACGGGAAAGCACCTGAGATTGCCCTGCGCGCCGGCCTTTCGGCGGATTGCGCGCGGACGCGTCGGCTCATGCCGACGGCGCCTTGCGGCTCGGCGGCAGGACGCTCGGTGGGATCGGGCAGACATAGGGCGTCTCGGCAAGCCGGCGCGCATGGTCGGCCTTCGCGGCCGCGAGAAGCTCCGGATCGGCCAGCACCTCGGCGGCCGTCGCGGCCATCGCCTTGGCGACATGCACCATGCCCTTATGGGCGGCGGGCTGCTTGCCCTGCGCGGTCATCTGCCAGGTGTGGAGCTGGGTTCCGATCGCATAGGTCGCGCCATGCGCCTGCACGGTCGGAACCGCCCAGCTCACATCGCCGACATCCGTGCTGCCGCTCATGTTCGTCTTGGCGTCGAGCGGCACGATGAAGTCGGCGAGCAGCTTGTCGCGGTCGAGCGGCTGGCCGTGGCGGGCATAATCCGCCGCGATGTCGGACGGGCCGACGCTCTTGCGGATCTCGGCCGCGAAGGCGCGGTCGGCGTCGTCGAATTCGGGCGGGCCGAGGCGGCCGAGCTGCGCCGCCATCGCTTTCTCGAGCGGCGGGTTGCCCAGCAGGTTCGAGACGCCCGCCAGGATCGTCTCGGACATCGTGGTCTCGGTCATCAGCGCGGCGCCCTGCGCGATCTTGCGGACCCGGTCGAGCAGCGCCAGCATGGCGGGCGTCGTGCCGGCCCGGACCGAGTAGCGCACGCAGGCCCGCGCCTGCACGACATTGGGCGCCATGCCGCCGGCATCGACGATCGCGTAATGGATGCGGGCCTCGCTCGTCATATGCTCGCGCAGATAGTTGACGCCGACATTCATCAGCTCCACCGCGTCGAGAGCGCTGCGGCCGAGATGCGGCGCGGCGGCAGCGTGCGAGGCGCGCCCCGCGAAGGCGAAGTCGACGCGCGTATTGGCGAGCGAATCGGGCTCGATCACCCCCGGAAATGCCGCCGGATGCCAGCAGATCGCGATATCGACATCGTCGAAGCAGCCGGCGCGGACCATGAAGGTCTTGCCGGAGCCGCCTTCCTCGGCCGGGCAGCCATAGTAGCGCACGCGGCCCGGCAACCCCTTCTCGGCCAGATACGCCTTCACGGCGCTCGCCGCCAGCATCGCGCCGGAGCCCAGCAGATTGTGGCCGCAGCCATGGCCGGGGCCGCCGGCGACGACGGGGCTGTGAGTCACGACGCCCGCCTCCTGGCTGAGGCCGGGCAGCGCGTCATATTCGCCGAGGAAGGCGATCACCGGGCCGCCCTCGCCGGCCTCGCCCATGATCGCGGTGTCGATGCCCGCGAGGCCGCGCGTCACCCGGTAGCCCTCCGCCTCCAGCATCGCGGCATGCTCGGCGCTGGAGCGAACCTCCTCGTAGAGGATCTCGGGCATCGCCCAGACGCGGTCGCTGAGCGCGATGTAGCCGGGGCTCAGCTCGTCGACGAGCCGCCAGATCGGATCGGAATTCGTGGACATGCATCCTCGCCTGACTGTTGGTTCCTGGAAGGTCGAAGCGGCCGGCGCGCCTAGGCCGAAAGATCCATAAGGACCGTCTTCGATTTGAGATTGGCCTCGAAGGCCTCGCGACCGAGATCCTTGCCGATGCCCGACTGCTTGTAGCCGCCGGTCGGCAGGATGAAATCGCCGCTGCGCCCGTAGCGGTTGACCCAGACGGTGCCGGCCTGCAGCCGGCGCACCGCACGCAGAGCCCGGTTCAGATCCGCCGTATGGATGCCCGCCGCGAGGCCGTAGACCGGGTGGTCGGCGAGGCCGAGGGCTTCCTCCTCGGTCTCGAAGGACTGGACCGTCAGGACGGGGCCGAACACCTCCTCGACGACCGCCGGGGTCTCGGCCGAGACCGAGGCGAGGATCGTCGGCTGGTAGTAGACGCCGCCGTGATCGGCCGGCAGCCTTCCGCCGCCCGTCACGACCTCGGCGCCGGCCGCGACGGAGGCGCCGACGATGGCCTCGATGCGCGCGCCCTGCCGCTCCGAGATGATCGGCGAGAAGCTGGTGTCGGCGCGCCAGGTCGGCCCGGCCTTCACCTCGGCGGCGGCCGCGGCGATGCGCCCGGTGAGCGCCGCCTCGATCGAGCGATGGACGATGAGCCGCGTCCCCGCCACGCAGACCTGCCCGGCATTGCCGATGAATGAGCGCGCGATCAAGCGCGCCAGCCGGTCGAGATCGGGGGCATCCGCGAAGACGACCTGCGGGCTCTTGCCGCCGAGCTCCAGCGTGACCGGCTTGACGCCGCTCATCGCGCCCGCCGCCATGATCTCGGCGCCGGTGCGCGAAGAGCCCGTAAAGGTGATCTTGCCGACCAGGGGGTGGCGGCACAGCGCGTCGCCGGTCTCGCGGCCCGCACCCTGCACGACGTTCAAGATGCCCGGCGGCAGTCCGGCCTCCACCGCCAGCTCGGCGAGCCGCATGACCGAGAACGGCGTCAGCTCGGACGGCTTCAGCACGACGGCGTTGCCGGCAGCCAGCGCCGGCGCGATCTTCCAGGCCGAGAGGCTGATCGGGAAGTTCCAGGGCGTGATCGCCGCCACGACGCCGATCGGCTCGCGGATGACCATGCCGAGATGGTCGGCGCGCGTCGCCGCGACCTCGCCCGACACCTTGTCGGCCAACTCGGCGAAGAAGCGGATCGTCTCGGCCGTCGCGGGGATGTCGCCGACCCGCGTCTCGGCGATCGGGCGCGTGGAGCCGACCGATTCGAGCCGGGCGAGCTCGTCGCGATGCGCGTCGATCAGATCGGCCCAGCGCCCGAGGAGCCGGGCGCGATCGCGCGGCGCCGAGATGGCCCAGCCGCTCGTGCGAAACGCCAGGTCGGCGCTGCGCACCGCCCGGTCGACCGTCTCGGCCGACGCGACGGGAATATCCGCGTAGATGCGTCCGTCCGAGGCGCGCCGGACCTCCAGCCGCTCGCCCTCGCCGGGCACGAGCGCGCCGTCGATGAAGTGGCCGGAAGGAGCCGGAACGGTATCGGGGTCGAAATCGAGCATCGGAGCCATCCGTGACGCGAGACGGGACGGCGCATGACATCGGCGCAGCGCGCCGTTCAATGCGCTGCCAAGGGTTCAGGCGAAGATCGGCGTGGTCGCCGTGTACTTCTCCTCGAGGCGCGCGATCTCCTCGGCCGTGAGGTCGATCTCGGTGGCGCGCGCCGCATCGGCCAGATGCTCGTGCCGGGTCGCGCCCATCACGGGCGCTGCGACCGCCGGTTTGCTCAGCAGCCAGGCCAGCGCCACCTGCGCCGGCTTGACGCCGCGCGCATTGGCGATCTCCACCACCCGCTCGATGATCGGGCGATTGTTCTCGCGCTTGTAATATTCGGCGTAGCCGTCGTTCTGCGCGCGTTCGGTCTGCGTGGCGCTGTCGAGGCGCGATCCCGACAGCATGCCGCGAGCCAGCGGGCTGTAAGGGAAGGTCGAGATATTCTCCTCGGCGCAGAACAGGTTCATGTCGTGCTCGTCCTCCCGGTAGAGGAGGTTGTGCAGGTTCTGCATCGCAACGAAGCGGGCGACGCCGCTCTGCTTGGCTAGCGTGACGATCCGGGCGAATTGCGAGGGCCGCATCGTGGAGGCGCCGACATAGCGGACCTTGCCGCTCGAGACGACGTCCTCGAGCCCGGCCAGAACCTCGCCGACCGGCAGGGAAGGGTCGAGCCGATGCAGGCAGAACACGTCGATATAATCGGTGTTGAGCCGGCGCAGGCAACCTTCGACGGCGCGCACGATATGCCCGCGCGCGCCGCCGTCGTCCGAGGTCTTGGCGACCGCCTTGGTGCAGATCACCAACTCGGCGCGCGGATGCTCGCCGATCAGCCGGCTGCCGATGATCCGCTCGCTCTCGCCCTCGTTGTAGCCTTCCGCCGTGTCGAAGAAATTGATCCCGGCGTCGCGCGCCGCCTTGAAGAAGCCGGCGCTTTCGTCCGGGCCGAACGGCGCCCAGGCGCGGCGCCCCGCGGCGCCCCAGGAATTGCCGCCGAGACAGACGCGGCTGACCTTGAGATCGGAGCCGCCAAGTTGCACGTAACGCATCGAAACCTCGCAGGTGAAGCGACGGCCCGGCAGGCGCCGATACCGTCAAAGGAAAGAACGGCCCGACCTCAGAGTCGGTACCGCTTCGGCACCAGGAAAGGCGCCAGGGTCGTCAGGGTGAAGGTGGACGCCATCAGGATGAAGGCGAGCGCCGCCGCGAAGGGCCAGTTGTTGTTGCTGGAGAACTCGTAATACAGCAGCGGCGCCATCATCTCGAAACGCGGGCCGCCGAGCAGCACCGGCGTGCCGTAGGCGTTCATGCACAGGATGAAGGACAGCGTGCCGCCCGTAATGACGCCGCGCATCGCAAGCGGCAGGACGATGTGCCACTGCGCGCGGGCCGGAGAGGCTCCGAGCCCGCTCGCCGCCTCCTCGAGCCGCACGTCGATGCTCTCGAAGACGCTCTGCAACGTCAGGATCACGAAGGGCAGGATGATCGACACCAGGCCGAGGATCACCGCCCAGGGCGTGTACATCAGCTCGAAATGCGTGCCGGGCGAGATTTTCGAGACGATGCTGTCCAGCATGCCGCCGCGGCTGAACAGGATCATCCAGCCGACGGTGCGCACCGCGCCGCCGATGAACAGCGGAATGATGACCAGCAGCATCGCGGCCGACTTCCAGCGGCTGCGCATGCGTGCCAGACGATAGGCGATCGGCATCCCGAACAGCAGGCAGATGAGCGTGCAGCTCGCCGCCACCAGCACCGTCACCCAAAGCACCTGCCGATAGTACGAGTCCTGGAGGAACGTGACGTAGTTCTCCCAGGTCAGCGCCTCGACCATCAGCAGGGTCGCGTCGTACTGGTTGAGGCTGTAGCGGAACAGCAGCACCAGCGGCACGACCAGGAAGGCGACCGCCATCGCGGTCGCGGGCCCGACCAGCAGACCTGCCTTCAGGAAGCCTCGGCTTCGGGCGTCGGGATCGTCGCTCATCCTGCGGCCTTACCGGATCGCCTTCTTCCACCAGTCGTTCATCGCGTTCTGGGTCTTCGCCAGATAAGGGAAGTCCGGCAGGATCATCTTCGGCGCCGGATCGGGCAGCTTGAGCTGCTCGGCCACCTCGCCCTCGAGCTTCGTCTCGCTGGAGGTCGGCAGGTAGCCCATGTTCTTGGCGAAGCCGACCTGGGCGGCCGGCTCCAGCACGGCATTGAGATACTTGAAGGCGTTCGCCTTGTTGGGAGCGCTCTTCGGCACCGCCATTGCGTTGATGAACAGCATGCAGCCCTCCTTCGGGAAGGCGGCGTCGAAGGGCAGGCCGGATTTGCGCCACAGATTCTTGCGGGCGAGCCACATCAGGCTGACCGTGATCTCGCCGGATTTCAGTGCCGCCGCGATCGCGTCGGGCTGCGGATAGAGGCGCAGCCCGTTGGCGATGAATTGCTGGACGAGCGGCTTGGCGGCCTCGAAGTCGCTGGCGCTGCCCGTCTTGTTGAGCGAGGAGGCGGTGATCAGATGCAGGGCGTTCTGCGCCGAGATGCCGAACTTGCCCTTGTATTTCGGATCGAGCATGTCGGAGAGCGAGGTCGGCGGCTTGTCGACCAGCTGCTGATTATAGACGAGCACCTGCGGGCTGTAGATCTGCGGCACCATGAAGTTGGTGCGCAGATGCGGCAGCACGTATTTGATGTTCGGGACGTTGGTCTCGTCGAGCGTCTCCAGCAGCCCCGCATCGGCCAGCCGGTAGCAGGCGGTCGCCTCGGCCTGGAGGATGTCGAGGGTGCCCTTCGGCTGGTCGCGCGCCGCGATCACCTTGGCGACGCGGAAAGGCTCGTCGCCCTGGTCCTGGATGACCTTGATCCCCTGCGGCTTCAGCACGAGATCGTCGATATTCTCGGCGACCAGCCGGCCGTAGTCGCCGCCCGACACGCCGATCACCACCTCGCCGCCGCCCTGGGCGAAGGCGTTGCGGCCGAGGATCGCGGGCATCGCCAGCGCGGCCGCGCCGATCATGAAACTCCGGCGGGTCGCGCCCGTCGCCGATTGGCTTTGCGTGTCACAGGTCATTGCAGTGCTCCCTGGTTATTCTGTTGATTCGCGACGGCCTCAGCCGGCCGGCGCGATCGCGACACCGTCCGCGTCGAAGAGATGCTCGCCATCCGACGCCCATTCGATCGCGACGCGCTCGCCCCGCGCCCGCATGCGGCTCGCCTCGCCCGCTCCCGACGTGCCGCGCACGATGACGCGGACGCCCTCGCCGACGACCACCACATGCTCGACGACGGAGCCGAGATAGGTCGCGAGCTCGACGTGCCCCTCGAGCGCGCCGGACGCCGTTTCGCCGATTTCCGCCAGGCGCAGCCGCTCCGGCCGCAGCGCCAGCGTGGCGGCGCCCTGGCGCCCGTAGTCGTGCCGCAGCCGCAAGCTCGCTCCACCCGGCAGCTCGAAGGTATTGCCGCGCAGCGTGCCGGCGAGCAGCGTGCCGCCGCCGATGAAAGAGGCGATGAAGGTGTTGGCGGGCCGCTCATAGAGATCCTGCGGCGTGCCGATCTGCTGCACCTTGCCGCCGTTCATGACCACGAGGCGATCCGCCATGGACATCGCCTCCTGCTGGTCGTGCGTCACCATGATCGAGGTCAGCCCGGCGTCGCGCTGGAGGAGGCGGATGTCGCGCGAGACCTCCTGGCGCAGCGAGGCGTCGAGATTGGAGAGCGGCTCGTCCATCAGCAGGAGGTTCGGCTGCGGCGCCAGCGCCCTGGCGAGCGCGACGCGCTGCTGCTGGCCGCCCGACAATTCGCGCGGATAGCGGGCCGCGAGCTTCTCCAGCTTCACGAGCCGCAGCATCTCGCCGACGCGGCCCGCGATCGCATCCGGCGCGAGCTTGCGCATCTTCAGGCCGAACGCGATGTTCTGCTCGACCGTGTAATGGGGGAACAGCGCGTAGCTCTGAAACACGATGCCGAGATTGCGGCGATGCGTCGGCAGGCCGAGGACGCTCTGACCGTCGATCCGGATATCGCCGCCGGACGGCGCGATGAAGCCCGCGATCATCCGCAGCGTCGTGGTCTTGCCGCAGCCCGAGGGGCCGAGAACCGCGACCATCTCGCCGCCCTCGACCGACAGGCTGGCGTCGTCGATGGCCGTGAAGTCGGCGTAGCGCTTGTGCAGGCGCGAGATTTCCAGCGTCGCGCCCATCAGCCGACCACCCGCCCGATCCGGAAGAAGCGGTCGACGATGATCAGCGTCCCGGCAATGAAGGTGATCTGCAGAACCGCCAGGGCCGAGACGAGCGGATCGACCCGGAAGCTCAGATAGCCGAGAACCGTTACGGGCAAGGTGGTGACGCCGGGCTTGAGCAGAAACATCGTCATTTCCAGGTTCTCGAATGAAACGACGAAGGCGAAGAGCGCCGCCGCGACGATTCCCGGCCGCATCGCCGGCAGAACGACATGCCAGATCACGGCAAGGGGCGGCGCGCCGAGGCTGGCCGCAGCCTCCTCGGCCGCCGGGTCGTAATTCGCCAGGCTCGCGACGCATAGCCGGACGACCCATGGCAGGGCGATCAGCACATGCGCGAAGATCAGCGGCAGCACCGAGGAGTGAAGATCGACAACGCCCTGCCGGGTCAGCCAGATCGCGAAGATGGCGATCGACAGGCCGAGCGCCACGCCCGGCACGATCATCGGCGCCGCCACGAGGCTGAAGGCCAGCGAGCGCCCGCGGAAACGATAGCGATGCAGGCCTATCCCGCAGGGCACGCCGATGAGCAGGCTGCCCATGACGGCCGCGGCCGCGATGCCGAGGCTGGTGAGCGCCGAGGACCGAAACTTCTCGACCGCCTCCAGATACCAGCGCAGCGTGAAGCCGCGCGACGGGAACACGATCAGCTCTTCATCGAAGAAGCTTATGTATAGCGTAAGGATCAAAGGCAGCGAGATCGCAATCGCACCGACCCATACGAGGGACGATACGATATATGCGTCGGGACGACCTCGCGTTTTGATCACAGGCAACCTCGGCTATACGCCTTCATCGTATCGCAACCAAAAATGTGATCGATAACATCGCTACGTTAACGCGACTGCCAGGACGTGTCAACGCTGGTTTTCAAGGCTTACCCAACGAGCGAACAGGCGCCGCGATGGCGCCTGCTTGCAAACTCATATTGGCCGCGCCGCGAAGGCGCGGATGCCGCGCGTGGCGGCTCTCCTTTCGCGCGCCGGAGGCGCTCGGCGCCGACCGATGGAGACGTCAGCGCCGGCGGGTCGCTACGACTCGCTCGCCTTCTTCTTGCGCGCCAGCATGTTGAGCCCCTCGACCAGCGCCGAGAACGCCATGGCGGCGTATATGTAGCCCTTCGGGATGTGATAGCCCGTGCCGTCGGCGATCAGCGTCATGCCGATGATCAGCAGGAAGCCCAGCGCCAGCATGACGATGGTCGGGTTGCGCTCGATGAATTCGGCGAGCGGCGTCGCTGCCACCATCATCACCGTCACGGCGACGATGACCGCGATATACATGATGATGATGTGGTCGGTCATGCCGATCGCCGTGATGATCGAGTCGATCGAGAAGACGATGTCGAGCAGCAGGATCTGCACGACCGCGCCGGCGAGGCTGAGCTGCACCGTATCGCCCGCTATCGTCTCCTTGTGGTCGACGGGATCGACGGTGTGGTGAATTTCCTTGGTCGCCTTCCACACGAGGAACAGGCCGCCCGCGATCAGGATGATGTCTCGCCAAGAGAAGGGCTGGCCGAACAGGGTGAAGAGCGGCGCCGTCAGCTTGACGATGAAGGAAATCGTCGCCAGCAGCACGAGCCGCATGACGAGCGCCGCCGCGATGCCGATCCGGCGCGCCGGCTTCTGGTGCTCCTTCGGCAGCTTGTTGGTCAGGATCGAGATGAAGATCAGGTTGTCGATGCCGAGCACGATCTCGAGCACGATCAACGTCGCCAGGGCGGCCCAGGCCGTCGGATCGGCCATGAACGCAAGTTCGTTCGCGAGGAACTGAGGCATACTGTTCGACCTTTCGACGGCTCGCCGGCTCCGTTAGCCGGCTTACTATACTTATACCCTCTCAAGGCGCCGAAAGCGCCTTTTTCCATTGCAGGATGAAATCGCGGTAGTTCTGGTTGTTGAGATAGCCGATCAGCGTCGGCCCGACGACGATCGGCCGCTCGCTGGCGCCGAGCGTCTGCTTCAGCCGCGCCGCGGTGTTCTCCCCGTCGACGTCGGCGCGGACCGCGTAGAGCCGCGCGGCGTTGGCGAGAGCGGTCTGGCCGCGCTTCGACAGCAGATAGTCGATCCAGAGCTTGGCGGCGTTCGGATGCTCGGCCTTGGCGTTGGCGATCAGGATGCGCGACATGACGAGCGTATAGTCGCGCGGAAAGACGTAGCCGAGCGCTGGGTTGCGCTCGGCCTGCTGCACCGTGTAGGCGCCGAGCAGGTTGTAGCCGATCACGGTCTGGCCGGCCGCGAGCTTGCGCGTCATGGCGCCGGTGGTCAGCTCGAGCTGCGCTTTCGTCTTGCCGAAGGCCTGCACCAGCGCCCAGAAATCCGGCGCGATCGCGGCGTCCTGCGTCGCCAGGAAGAAGCCGAGGCCGGATTTCTCGATATTGTAGCTCGAGACCTTCTCCCTGAACCGGTCGGGGTTCGCGTTCAGCAGGCGGACGAAGTCGGCATGGGTCTGCGGCACCTCGTTGGCCGGCAGGAGGTTCTTATTGTAGGCGAAGACGACCGGCTCGTAGGTCGTCGCGAAGGCCTGGTCCTTCCAGTTCGCCCAAGGCGGCAGCGCATCCTTCTCGGGCGACAGATAGGTCATGGCGTAGCCGCCGCTGACGAGCGCGGCCTGCTGATCCATCGCCGAGCTCCAGAGGATGTCGGCGGTTTCCCCGCCGAGCTTCACCTCGGCGACGAAGCGGTGATAGAGCTCGGTGCTGCTCAGATCCTCGTAGACCACCTCGATGCGCGGAAAGAGGGCCCGGAAATCGGCGACCAGCGGCGCCGCGACATCCTCGTCGGTCGTCGAATAGATGATCAGCCGCCCTTCATCCTCGGCCGCCCGGACGATCGCCTTGTAGCTGTCCGGATAGCCCTGCGGCGCCGTGGCGCGCGGCGCGTAGCCGATCCCATCATCGACCTGCGCCAGCGCCGGGGCGGTGGAGAGCGCCGTGGTGCAGAGCGCCAGGAGCCGGACGAGGCTCCGTCTCGTATGCTTCTGCTGCATGGCGCGTCATCCTTCCACCGGAACGAGGAAGACCGGGATGCGCGCCTTGCGGATCAGTTCCTGCACGACGGAGCCGAACAGCAGGCCGGCGATCAGCCCCTCGCCGCGCGACCCCATCATGATGAGGTTCGCGCCGCTGGCCTTCGCCTGCTCGAGCACCACCTCGGCGACATCGTCCCCCTCCTTGATGATCACCTCGTTGATCGGATGGGTGGGCGCGTCATTGCCGCGGACCGCATAGAAGGCAGCGATCTGCGCTTCGATATGCTCCTTGGCGCGTGCGGCGCGGGCATCGTGATATTTGTCGAGCTCCTCCTGCGGCACATGCGAATCGACCTCGATAAGGGATTTCTCCCGGAGATCGGGGATGACCCGCAACACCTGCACGCTTGCGCCGAGCCGGTTCGCGAGGTCGATGGCGCAGGCCAGCACCCTGTCGCCGTCGGTGAGATCGGAGGCGTAGAGAATATGGCGGATGTTGTTGCCCATGACGCATCCTCCTCAGGACAGCTTGCCGACGACCGGGACGACGCCGAACAGGATGGTGGCGGCGAGCATCACGGCCGCCGCGCTCATCGCCCAGAGCAGCGTGAAGCGCTGATGGTCGCCGAACTCCACCTTCGCCAAGCCTACCAGCAGATAGGTCGAGGCGACGAGCGGGCTCAGGAGATGCACCTGCTGGCCGATCAGCGAGGCGCGCGCGATCTCGGCCGGGCTGAAGCCGTAGACGGCGGCGGTCTTGGCGAGGATCGGCAGGATGCCGAAATAGAAGGCATCGTTCGAGATGAAGAAGGTGAAGGGGATGCTCAGCACCGCCGTCACGATCGCCATATAGGGGCCCATCCAGTCCGGCACCGCCGCGATCACGCTGTCGGCGATGGCGTCCACCATCTTGGTGCCCGACAGGATGCCGACGAAGATGCCGGCCGCGAAGATCAGCGCCACCACCGGCAGGACGTTCTCGGCATGGGCGGCCAGGCGCTCCTTCTGGATCTGCAGCCCCGGATAGTTGACCGACACGGCGATCGCGTAGGCGATCATGAACAGGACCGGCAGCGGCATCACGTCCATCACCAGCACGGTCAGCAGGCCGAAGGTGAGCAGCGCGTTGAACCAGAGCAGCTTCGGGCGGAGCAGCGAAGCGTCGTGCTCGACCACCTCGTCCTCGGCCGCGGTCAGCGCGCTCGCATCGAGCGTGCCGAGCCGCCGGCGCTCGCGCAGGCCGAGGATGTAGGCGACGATGAGAACCCAGATGCCGGTGACGATCATCGGCCCGATCAGCGGGACGAAGACCTGGCCGATATCGAGGCCGAGCGCGCTGGTCGCGCGCGCCGTCGGGCCGCCCCAGGGCAGGAGGTTCATGTTGTGCCCGGCCATCATCACGACGCAGGCGAAGACCAGCTTATTCATCCCGAGCCGCACATAGAGCGGCAGCATCGCGGCGCTGGTGACCATGTAGGTCGTCGACCCGTCGCCGTCGAGCCCGACCGCCATCGCCAGCGCAGCGGTGCCGACCACGATCTTCGCAGGATCGCCGCCGACCAGCTTCAGGATGAAGCGCACCACCGGATCGAACAGCCCGGCATCGATCATCACGCCGAAATAGAGGATCGCGAACATCAGCATGACGCCGGTCGGCGCCAGCTTGCTGACGCCGCTGAGCATCATGGGACCGAGATTCATGCCGAAGCCGGCCAGCAAGCCGAAGATGATCGGAACGACGATGAGCGCGACCACGGCCGGCAAGCGCTTGGTCATGATCAGCGTCATGAAGACGATGATCATCAGGTAAGCCAGGACAGTCAGCATGTTCAAATCCCTTGATGAGGATTGAATGGCAGGTCTTCGTTTCAGTTACTTCGCAATTAATCCTATAAGCTCGATATCGCCTTCCCGATCGAAAGCATTCCATTGATCACGAGCAGATCGGTTGCTCGCCAGTATCGCGAATTATAGACTTAGCCGGCAAATATCCGGCCTGGTTCGAAAGTTCGCAGCTTGCCATCGGCGAACGCCGATTGGCGGATCGAGGGCACGGGTCGACGCCGACCGGACATCAGCGCGGGTCTCGGCCGATCGTCAGGAAATCGGTCACGACCTTGATCTGGTAGGGCTCCAGCAGCGGCGGGACATGCCCGCAATCATGGAACCGTCTGAGCTTGGCATTAGGGTTTCGCGCGAGCATCTGGTCGCAGAGTTCGTGCGTGAGCAGATCCGATTTCGCGCCGTGCAGGATGAGGATCGGAACCGA
>JBDHTH010000005.1:0-20706 GCA_039808545.1 Phreatobacteraceae bacterium
GACCGACAGCGGCATCGTCGGCCTCTTCCCCAATCCCGAGCCGGGCGCGGGGCGATGAGCGTCGCGATCATCGATTACGGCTCCGGCAACCTGCATTCGGCCGCCAAGTCCTTCGAGCGCGCCGCGCGCGACGCGGGGCTCGGCACGCGGATCGTCGTCACGGACGATCCCGAGACCGTCGTGAAGGCCGAGCGCATCGTGCTGCCGGGCGTCGGCGCCTTCGCGGAATGCCGGCGCGGCCTCGACGCCGTGCCCGGCATGATCGAGGCGCTGGACGAGGCGGTGCGCCGGCGCGGCACGCCCTTTCTCGGCATCTGCGTCGGCATGCAGCTCCTCGCGACCCAAGGCCGCGAGCACCTGACCACCGACGGGCTCGGCTGGATCGGCGGCGAGGTGATCCGCATCGAGCCGGCCGATCCGGCGCTGAAGATCCCGCATATGGGCTGGAACACCATCGACCAGGCGTTCGAGCACCCGCTGCTCGCCGGCATACCGACCGGGCCGGCCGGGCTGCACGCCTATTTCGTGCATTCCTACCACCTCGTGCCGACGACCGCCGCGGTGCGCCTCGCCACCGCCGACTATGCCGGGCCGATCACCGCCATGGTGGCGGAGGGCAATGTCGCGGGCACCCAGTTCCATCCCGAGAAGAGCCAGGCGCTCGGCCTCGCGCTGATCGCCAATTTCCTGAAGTGGCGTCCATGATCCTTTATCCCGCCATCGACCTGAAGGAGGGCGTCTGCGTGCGCCTCTACCAGGGCGACATGGACAAGGCGACGGTCTACAACCGCGACCCGGCCGCGCAGGCCCAGCGCTTCGAGCGGCAGGGCTTCGCCTGGCTGCACATCGTCGACCTCGACGGCGCCTTCGCGGGCAAGCCGATGAACGGCGAGGCGGTCGAGCGCATCCTTCAGGCGGTCTCGCTTCCCGTCCAGCTCGGCGGCGGCATCCGCGACATGGCAACGGTCGAGGGCTGGCTCGCCAAGGGCGTCTCGCGCGTCATCATCGGCACGGCGGCGGTGCGCGATCCCGATTTCGTCAGGCGCGCCGCGAAGGCCTTTCCGGGCAAGGTCGCGGTCGGGCTCGACGCGCGAGGCGGCCGCGTCGCGGTCGAGGGCTGGGCCGAGACCTCCGACCTCGCGGCCCTCGACATTGCCAAGCGCTTCGAGGATGCGGGCGTCGCGGCCATCATCTACACCGAGATCTCGCGCGACGGGGCGCTGACCGGCCTCGATCTCGACGGCACGATTCGGCTCGCCGACGCGGTCGACATCCCGGTGATCGCCTCAGGCGGCCTCGCCTCGCTCGCCGATGTCGAGGCCCTGCTCGCGCCGCGCGCCGCGCGTCTTGCCGGCGCCATCACGGGCAAGGCCCTCTATGACGGCCGCCTCGATCCCGCCGCGGCGCTGGCGCTGATCGCCCGCACCAGAGGCGCGGCCTGATGCTGAAGGCCCGCGTCATCCCCTGCCTCGACGTCAAGGACGGCCGCGTCGTCAAGGGCGTCAACTTCGTCGATCTCGTCGATGCCGGCGACCCGGTCGAGAGCGCCAAGGCCTATGACGCGGCCGGCGCCGACGAGCTCTGCTTCCTCGACATCACGGCCTCCAGCGACAACCGCTCCATCCTGCTCGACGTGGTGCGCCGCACCGCCGAGGCCTGCTTCATGCCGCTGACGGTCGGCGGCGGCGTGCGCACGACGGCCGATATCCGCGCGCTCCTCAATTCCGGCGCCGACAAGGTCTCGATCAATACCGCGGCGGTGAACGACCGCGACTTCGTCCGCCGGGCCGCCGAGGGCTTCGGCGCGCAATGCATCGTCGTGGCGATCGACGCCAAGCGCGTCTCGGGCGCGCATGAGGCGCCGCGCTGGGAGATCTTCACGCATGGCGGCCGCAAGCCCACCGGCATCGACGCGGTCGACTTCGCCGAGGAGGTGGTGGCGCTCGGCGCCGGCGAGATCCTGCTGACCTCGATGGACCGCGACGGCACGAAAAGCGGCTACGACATCGCGCTCACCCGCGCGGTCAGCGACCGCGTCGAGGTGCCGGTGATCGCCTCGGGCGGCGTCGGCACGCTCGATCATCTGGTGGCGGGCATCCGCGACGGCGGCGCCAGCGCCGTGCTCGCCGCCTCGATCTTCCATTTCGGCACCTATTCGATCCGCGAGGCGAAGGCGCACATGGCGCGCGCCGGCCTCGCGATGCGGCTCGACTGAAGGCGGCTCCGATGACCGATTTCACCCTTGCGGATCTCGAAGCCTTGATCGCCTCGCGCCTTTCGGGCGACGGCGCCAAATCCTACACCAGGAGCCTCCTCGACGCCGGCATGGGCAAATGCGCCAAGAAGCTCGGCGAGGAGGCGGTCGAGACCGTGATCGCGGCGGTCGGCGGCAAGAAGAGCGAGATCGTGGCGGAATCGGCCGATCTCCTCTACCATCTGCTGGTCGTATGGGCGGCCGGCGGCGTCCGGCTCGACGAGGTTCTCGCCGAGCTGAAGCGCCGCACGGCTCAATCGGGCCTTGAGGAAAAGGCCGCGCGTCCGACGCGCTGAAGGCGGCGGGTCGAGGACCCGCCGAGCCGGGGGGACTGCCGTTGGACGACCGCACCGGCCTCGAAATCTCGCCATACCGGGTGTTCTCGCGCGCCGACTGGGCGAAGCTGCGCGCCGACACGCCGATGACCCTCTTCCAGCACGATATCGACCGTTTGCGATCGCTGAACGACAAATTGTCGATCAACGAGGTCGAGGCGATCTATCTGCCGCTCTCCCGTCTCCTCTGGCTCTACTGCCGCGCCGCCCAGAACCTGCACAACGCGACCTCGGCCTTCCTCGGCAAGGCGGAGCGCAAGGTGCCCTATGTCATCGGCATGGCGGGCTCGGTGGCGGTCGGCAAATCGACCTCGGCGCGCGTGCTGCAGGCGCTGCTGCGCCGCTGGCCGACCACGCCGAAGGTCGATCTCGTGACGACCGACGGCTTCCTCTACCCGAACGCCGTGCTCCAGCGCGAAAACCTGATGGAGCGCAAGGGCTTTCCCGAAAGCTACGATACCGCCGCGCTGCTGCGCTTTCTCAACGAGGTGAAGTCCGGGCGCGGCGCCGTCACGGCGCCGGTCTATTCCCATCTCGTCTACGACGTGGTCGGCGACACCGTCGAGGTCGACCGCCCCGACATCCTGATCCTGGAAGGCCTCAACGTGCTGCAGCCGGCCCGCCTGCCGAAGGATGGGCGGGCAATCCCCTTCGTGTCGGATTTCTTCGATTTCTCGATCTATCTCGACGCCGACGAGGATCTGCTGCACCGCTGGTACATCGAGCGCTTCATGCGGCTGCGCGACACCGCCTTCCGCGACCCGAAATCCTTCTTCCGCAAATACGCCGAGCTCGATGCCGACAAGGCCCGCCGTATCGGCGAGGGCCTCTGGAACCGCATCAACCTCGTCAACCTGCGCGAGAACATCCTGCCGACCCGCCAGCGCGCCGATCTGATCCTGCGCAAGGGCGAAAGCCACCTCATCGACGAGGTCTGGTTGAGGAAGCTGTAGGACGGGCGTTGCTTGCGCCGCTCACGGCGGTGGTGGTTGATGATCGAGGCGACGCGAGCGCTCATACGCCCTGAGCCGTGCGCCCCAATAGGTCCAGCTTCGCCAGTCGAGATCGATATCGGCTTCAAGGCCGAAACGCCGGTGCGAAGCGATCAGGATCGAATCGCCGCCCGGGTCGCGCACATCGCGGGGCCCCGGGACGCGGCTGAGATACAGATCGATTGCGGGTGCCGCCTGCGGCCCGAGCGCGACGAGATAGCGCGTGTCGAGCCACGCGCCTTCGCCGGTGAACTCGCGCGAATGCGTGACGTTATGGTGCGCGATGAGTCCCGGCACATTGGCCAGGGCGGCCGCGTAGAAGGTAACCGCGAAAACCGCGAGATTGGCACCGACGAGCCATCGATTTCGCAACCCGAAGGCCAAGCGTATCAGGATCAGAACGAGGCCGGCGCCGATCAGCCCCATCAGAACGAAGGCGTAGAAGCGCGTATAGGTCAGGGAATACGCCGAAACATAGAGCGTTGTGCGAAAGATCGAGGACGCAACGAGCAGCAGCGTCTGCCCGACCCAGAGCACGATCAGCCAAGGCTCGGATCGCGACTTCACTGGAGCGTTCTCGCGCAGGGCAATCAAGACGAAGACGGCCGCAAGCAGGGCGGCCGCTACGAGCGGATAGGCGCTGCGGCGCGCATATTCCGAGTAGGTCAGACCGGCCGGCAGCGTCGCGCCGGCCCAAAGATACGCGATATCCGATATCGATTGGGCCGCGAAGATCAGGTTGAATAACAGCAGCGAGCGCCGCACCGCCTGGGCCGTCGCATACCGGTCGAGCAGCGGCGCGACCAATGGCGGATCGGGCTTGATCGTATCGAGAAATCCCGTGCGGCCGGATCGTTTCCAGGCAATCCGCAGGGTCGGCCAGAGCAGGCAGGCCGCGACCAGCCAGAATGCGATGCGCGCGCCGCTCAATCCGAGGTCTGCGGCCGGCAGGTGCGATAGCCCGTATGTAAAGATCGGATTGGCGCTGATGAAGAGTCCCAGGAAGACCAGTCCCAGGCTCGCGGGGAGCAGCCAAGCCGTGAGCTCGCCGCGAAACGACGATTCGTTCCGCTGCCAGGCGTGACGCATCGCGCGCGCATCCGCCGCGATCTGCCATGGACCGCCGGCGACGAGCCAGGCGAGGCGCTCCAGCCGTCGCTGCATCGGGCCCGAGAATCGATGTGCGCCGATGAGCATCGCGACGGCGACGCCGACAACCGCGACCAGAACGGTCGCGAACGTCACCTGCATGACAATCGGGATGACCGCGACTACGGCGATGGCGAGTCCGATCAGATGACGGCCTCCTGGCCGACGCGCGACGCTGCCGACGCTTGCGGCGAAAACGAGCAGCCCGAACGCGGCAACCGAGAGCCCGAGCGGCTGAGAGCAGAGCAACGCATCCGCCGCGGCGACGAGGGCGATCAGGAAGGGGAGGCGCGTGAGCATGCGCCCCGCCATGGAGCACTGTGCCGAAAGCGCGAGCGAGGACGTGGTCATATTGGAACTCACGGGGATGGTTCTGGCGCAGCGCCGCCGCCTCCTATCGCAAGGCGGCGATCTGCACGGTTTCGATGTATTTCAGCGTTATGCGCGTCTAAGGCGAAAGTGCGCCGAACTTCGGGCGCCATTGTCGCGGCACGCCGCTCCGGCAAGGGCGACGGCTAGGATCGCCCCCGCGCCAAGAAGGTCGAGGCCCTGAAGCGCTCGGCGGCGTTGCCGTAACGGATCGGCTGCCCGTCCATATCGGTCATCGTCCCGCCCGCGGCCGTCACGATGGCGTCGCCCGCCGCGATGTCCCATTCGGAGATGCGCACCAGGCGCGGATAGAGATCGGCGCGCCCCTCCGCGAGCATCCCGAACTTCGTGGCCGCTCCGGTCACCATCCGCTCGGTGACGCCCATGCGGGCGAGCAGCGCGTCGGTGTCGGGATCGCGATGCGAGCGGCTGACCAGCGCCACGGTAGTCTTGCCGGCCGCGCGCGCCGCGATCGGCCGGCGGCCGTCCGGGGTCACCAGCCAGGCGCCGGTCCCGACGACGCCGGCCCAGGATTGGCCCCGCGCCGGCGCATGGATGATGCCGAGCACCGGCCGGCCCTCGGCCACGAGCGCGATGCAGACGCAGAAATCATCGTCCCCGTTGAGGAATTCGCGCGTTCCGTCGAGCGGGTCGACCAGCCAGAAGCGCTCGCCCGGCGCCGGGATCTCGCCGGCCGCGACGCGCTCCTCCGAGATCACCTCGGCATCGGGAAGCAGGCGCCTCAGGCCCGGAAGGAGGATCGCCTCCGAGGCGTGGTCCGCCTCGGTGACGGGCGAGGCGTCGGCCTTGGTCATCGCTTCGCAGCCCTTGGCGCGCACCGCCAGTATGGCGGTTCCCGCCGCCCAGGCGAGCGGGATGACGGCGTCGAGCAGGGCCGCAAGGGTCGCAGGCGGAACGGGCTGTGTCATCGCGCCGAGGTTGCCGCCTCGGAACGCCGATGCCAAGATGAAACCGCCGGCTCCGGCCAGAGCATGATCCCGAAAAGTGGGACCCGGTTTTCGGACAGGATCATGCTCGAATGAAAAGTTAGGATTTGGTCCGATTCAATCGGATCAAATCCTGTGGTTCAAGAACAACGGTAGCGACATGGCGGAAGCGGCCCTCATCGGCCTCGACTGGGGCACGACTTCGTTTCGCGCCTTCCTGTTCGACGCGGGCGGCGCGATCCTCGACCGTCGCGAATCGGCCGACGGCATCATGAGCGTGAAGGACGGCGCCTTCGAGCCGGTGCTGGACCGGATGCTGGCCGGGCTCGAGCCGGCGCCGGGCGCGCTGCCGATCATCGCCGCCGGCATGATCACCAGCCGCCAGGGCTGGGTCGAGGCGCCCTATGTCGCCTGCCCGGCCGATCCCGCCGCCTTCGCGGCCGCCGCCATCACGCACGAGACCAAGGCGGGCCGCCGCATCCTCTTCGTGCCGGGCGCCTCATGCCGCCATGACGGCGCCCCCGATGTGATGCGCGGCGAGGAGGTGCAGATCCTCGGCGTCGCGCCCGAGGGCCGCGTCGCCGTGGTGCTGCCGGGCACGCATTCGAAATGGGCGCTGGTCGAGGGTGGCACGATCGCCGGCTTCGCCACCTACATGACCGGCGAGGTCTTCGCGGCGCTGAAGGCCCACACCATCCTCGGCCGCCTGATGGAGGGCGAGGGTCATGACGAGGCCGCCTTCCGCCAGGGCGTGGAGCGCGGCGCGGCCGATCGCGGCGCCGGCCTGACCGCCAAGCTGTTCGCGACCCGCGCGCTCGGCCTGTTCGGCGAGCTCGCGAACGAAGCGAGCGCCAGCTACCTCTCGGGTTTGCTGATCGGCGCCGAGTTCGGCGCAGCGCTCCCCGCCCACCGGGGCGACGCCGTGCTGCTGGTCGGCTCGGCCGGCCTCGTCGCCCGCTATCGCGCGGCGGCCGATACCCTCGGCGTCGCGGTCGGCGAGGCGGCGCCCGATGCCGCGGCGCGCGGCCTCCTCGCCATCGCGCGCGCCCGTGGCCTCTCGCCGGAGAAGAGCGCATGAGCCTGCTTGCGGAGAAAATGGCGGCGCTGCCGCTGATCGCCATCCTGCGCGGCGTCACGCCCGACGAAGTGCTGGACGTGGTCGGCGCGCTGCGGGCGGCCGGCTTCGGCATCGTCGAGGTGCCGCTGAACTCGCCCGCCCCTTTCGAGAGCATCGCCAGGGCCGTGAAGGCCTATCCCGACCTGCTGGTCGGCGCCGGCACGGTGCTGACGCCGGACGACGTCGAGACGCTCGCGGCGGCCGGCGGCAAGCTCGCGGTGGCGCCGAACTTCAACCCTGCGATGATCGCGGCCGCGAAGGCGCGCGGCATCGCCGCTGCGCCGGGTGTCGCGACGCCGAGCGAGGCCTTCGCGGCGCTCGCCGCCGGCGCCGACGCGCTGAAGCTGTTCCCGGCCGAGGCCCTGCCGCCGAAGGTCGTGAAGGCCTGGCGCGCCGTGCTGCCGAAGGAGGTGGCGCTGGTGCCGGTCGGCGGCGTCACGCCCGAGACGATGGCCGGTTACGTCGCGGCCGGCGCCAACGGCTTCGGCATCGGCTCCGACCTCTACAAGCCCGGCCGCGGCGCCGCCGAAGTCGGCGCCCGCGCCAAGGACTATGCCGAGGCCTGGGCGCGGCTGAAATAGCGCGAGGCCGCTAGGCCGGCATCCGCTTCTCCACCAGCCGCGCCCAGAAGGACGCGCCGGCCGGCGAAGCCTGGTCGTTGAAGTCGTAGCCGGCATTGTGCACCGGCTTGGTGTCGCCGTTGCCGATGAAGATGTAGGCGCCGGGCCGCGCCTCCAGCATATGCGAGAAATCCTCGCTGCCGGTCAGCGGCGGCGTGTCGTCGTCGACCGCCGCCTCGCCCGCGATGTCCCTGGCGACCGCGACCGCGAAATCCGTCTGGGCCCGATGGTTCACCGTGACGGGATCGCCGCGCTGGTAGTCGAGCCGGCCGCGCGCCCCGAACATCGCGGCGGTGCCGGACGCGATCTCGCCAAGGCGGCGCTCGATCGTGTCGCGCACGCCGGCATCGAAGGCGCGCGCCGTGCCGACCATCTCGACCGTGTCGGGGATGACGTTGAACGCCTCGCCCCCATGCACCGAGGTGATCGAGACGACGGCGGCGTCGAGCGGGTTCAGCGTGCGCGAGACGATCGACTGCGCGGCCGTGCCGATATGGAACGCCACGAGCATCGGGTCGACCGTCAGATGCGGCATCGCGCCATGCCCGCCGCGCCCCTCGACATGGATCTCGAACCGGTCGATCGACGCCATGATCGGGCCGGGGCGGATCGCGAAATGGCCGACCGGCAGGCCCGGCATGTTGTGCATGCCGTAGATCTCCTGGATGCCGAAGCGCTCCATCAGCCCGTCATCGACCATCGCCTTGGCGCCCGAGCCACCTTCCTCGGCCGGCTGGAACACCACGATCGCGGTGCCGGCGAAATTGCGCGTCTCGGCGAGATACTTGGCGCCGCCGAGCAGCATCGCGGTATGCCCGTCATGGCCGCAGGCATGCATCTTGCCGGCGACCTTGGACTTGTAGGGAACGTCGGTCGTCTCATGGATCGGCAGCGCGTCCATGTCGGCGCGAAGGCCGATCACCGCGTCGCCGGCCGCGCGGCCGCGGATGACGCCGACGACGCCGGTGCGGCCGATGCCGGTCACCACCTCGTCGCAGCCGAAGGCCCGGAGCTGCGCCGCGACGATGCCGGCGGTGCGGTGCACGTCGTATTGCAGCTCCGGATTCTCGTGGAAGTCGCGGCGCCAGGCCGCGATCTCGTCGCTGAGCCCGGCGATGCGGTTGATGATCGGCATGGGGAGCTCCTTACGCGGCCATCCGCGTCTCGACGATCTTCGCCCAATACGAGATGCCGACGGGAAGCGCCTCGTCGTTGAAGTCGTAGGCGGGATGGTGCAGCCCGGCCGAATCGCCGTTGCCGACGAAGACGAAGGCGCCGGGCCGGGCTTCCAGCATGTAGGAGAAATCCTCCGCGCCCATCGTCGGCGAAAGGTCGCGGTCGACATTACCGGGGCCCACCACCTCGGCCGCCGCCGCGACCGCGAAATCGGTCTCGGCCGCATGGTTGGCGGTCACCGGATAGCCGCGCCGGTAGTCGACATTCGCCTTGGCGCCGAACAGCGCGGCGGTCTGCTCCGCGATCCTGACGATCTGCGCCTGCACGAAGTCGCGCGTCTCGGAGCGCAGCGTGCGCACCGTGCCCTGCAGCACCGCCTCCTGCGGGATGACGTTCATCACGTCGCCCGCATGGAACATCGTCACCGACACGACGGCGGAATCGAGCGGGTTGACGTTGCGCGCCGCGATCGATTGCAGCGCCGTGACGGTATGGGCGCCGACCAGCACCGGGTCGATGCAGGCATGCGGATGCGCGCCGTGCCCGCCCTTGCCCGTGATCGTGATGACGAAGCGGTCGGCCGCCGCCAGCAGCGGGCCCGGCCGGAGCGCGAACTGGCCGACCGGCAGCCCCGGCATGTTGTGCATGCCGTAGACCTCCTGGATGCCGAACCGGTCCATCAGCCCGTCGTCGATCATCACCTTGGCGCCGCCCCCGCCCTCCTCGGCGGGCTGGAAGATCAGCACGGCGGTGCCGTCGAAATTGCGCGTCTCGGCGAGGTATTTGGCGGCGCCGAGCAGCATCGCGGTATGCCCGTCATGGCCGCAGGCATGCATCTTGCCCGCCGTCTTGGAGGCGTATGGCTTGCCGGTGATCTCGTGGATCGGCAGCGCGTCCATGTCGGCCCGGAGGCCAACGATCTTGCCGCTGGCCTGCTTGTTGCCGCGAATGACGCCGACCACGCCCGTCCGCCCGAGGCCCGTCACCACCTCGTCGCAGCCGAAGGCCTTCAGCTTCTCGGCGACGAGGCCGGCGGTGCGGTGCTCCTCGAACTGCAGCTCGGGATTCTCATGGATGTCGCGTCGCCAGGCGGCGACCTCGTCCTTCATGTCGGCGACGCGGTTGATGACGGGCATGGAAGCAACCTCGAGGTTACGAAAACCCGAGCAAACCGGAGCCCCGCCTCCGGGTCAACCACCGTCGATAGCGATCAGGAAGGCGGTGAAGATTTAGGCCGCGTGCCGGCCCGCCTCGGCGCCGAAATGTGCGACGTAGCGCTCGCTGAGCGCCGCGACCGGCATCACCACCAGCACGTCGGTGGTGCCGAAGCGGTGATCGACCACCGCGCCCTCGCCGATCCGCGCGCCGAGCCGGAGATAGCCCTTCAGCAGCGGCGGCATGGCGGCGAGCGCGCGCCGCGTGTCGAGGCCCTCGGCCGGCCGGCGGTTCATCGTCACGGCCCGCTCGGGACGCGCCGCGACGCGCCAGGCGCCCTCGGCGCGGGCATGGTGGTGCAGGAACGACAGCGGCAGCGCCAGCGCCTCCGGATCGGTGCCCGCAAAGCTCGCGCAGCCGAACATCGCGCCGATTCCGTGCCGCAGCACATAGGTCCAGATGCCGTGCCAGAGCAGCTCGACCGTGCGCTTGTTGCGATAGGCCGGCAGCACGCAGGAGCGGCCGAGCTCGAGGAAGTCGATCTCCGGGTGGCGCGCCACCAGCGCGGGCGTCGCGAATTCGTCGTCCGTATAGAAGCCGCCATGCGCGGCCGCGACCGATTGCCGCAGGAGCCGATAGGTCCCGATGATCTCGGCGCCGTCCGGCGCATCGTCGTCGATCACCAGGAGATGGTCGCAGATCGCGTCGAAACGGTCGACGTCGCGGCGCGCCAGGCGTCCGGCGGCGCTCGGGATCGCCGCCATCTCTTCGTAGAAGACGCGGTAGCGCAGCCGCTGGGCGCGGCGGATCTCGCCGCTGGAGGCCGCAAGGCGCACCGACAGCGCGCCGATGCGGCCGAGCGGCTCGGCCTCGTCCTCGCCGAGCCGGCGGCCGGGAATGCCGCGATACGCTTTGAGATAAGGCAGCCAGCGCCGGGTTCCGGCCGGCGGCGCCTCGAAGAAGGCAGGGCGGGGCAGCGGCAGGGCGTCGGCGAAATACTTCATCGCGATGGCTCGGCGGTCGAAGGTCGGGCCGTGTCTCGATCGCGCCGATCAAAGCACGGAAAGGCGGCCGCCTCCAGAAGATTGGAGACGGCCCGATCCTAGCTCGCCTTGGCGACGGATTCGCGACGAATTTCCGACGGTCTGCCGTAGATCGCCAGCGCGGCGACCAGCTCGTGCTTCTCGAGCGGCTTGACCAGCACCGCGTCCATGCCGGCCTTGAAGCAATCCTCCTCGACCTCGGCGCGCGCATTGGCGGTCAGGGCGACGATCGGCATGCGCCGCCCCGGCCCCTCGGCGGCGCGGATGGCGCGGGCCGCCGCGATGCCGCCCATGCCGGGCATCTGCAGATCCATCAGCACGAAATCGAAGGGGAACAGCGCGTCGGGCCGGCCGATCGCCATCCGGACGGCGCTCGACCCGTCGCGCGCCAGCGTCGGCTGGTGGCCGAGCTTGACCAGCATCGCGTGGATCAGCATCGCGTTGATCGGGTTGTCCTCCGCGATGAGGATCCGGAACGGCTGCGCCGCGGCGGCGGCCGCTTCCTGCATCTCGGCTTGCGTCTGCGGGACCGCGAAGCGGCCGCCGAGCACGTCGCGCAGCGACTGGGTGCGCACCGGCTTGATCAGGTAGTGGTCGTAGCCGAGGCTGCGCAGATGCGGGATCGCGGGCCGGTCGGCCGGGGCGACCAGCACGATGCGCGGGCCGGGCCGCTCGGCCTCGGCGAGCCGGCGCAGCGCCTCCGCGCCGAGCGCGTGATCCGCGATGAGGGCCGGCGGCGGCTCGCGCCGATGCGCGGCCTCGTCCTGGCCGAGCTGCAGCGACAGCGCCTGTTTCAGCATCGGCGAGGTCGCGGCGATCTCGGCCGCCGGGACGGGGATGTGCGGCCGCGCCGGCGCGAGCGGGATCAGCGGCAGGAGCACCGTGAAGGTCGATCCGTGCCCCTCCTCGCTCGCCACCATGATCTCGCCGCCCATCGCCTGGACGATGCGGCGGCTGATCGCCAGGCCGAGCCCGGTGCCGGCATGGCGGCGCGCATCCGTGGAATCGGCCTGCTCGAACTCGTCGAAGATCCGCCCGAGCGCGTCCTGCGCGACGCCGATGCCGGTATCCTCGACCGCGATCGCGAAACGGTCCGGCGCGACCCGCGTCACCGTCACCAGGATGCCGCCGCGATCCGTGAACTTCACGGCGTTGCCGATCAGGTTGACGAGGATCTGGCGGATGCGGTCGCCGTCGCCGAGGATCTCGGCCGGCAGCTCCGGATCGGCCGCCGCCGCGATCTCCAGCCCCTTGGACTGGGCGCGCGGGGCGAGCAGCTCCACCGTCTCCTCGATCAGCGCCGCGAGGTCGAGCGGCGATTTGGCGATGTCCAGCCGGCCGGCCTCGACCTTGGAGAGGTCGAGCAGGTCCTCGATCAGCGTCAGCAGGGCGCGGCCCGAGGTCTCGATGGCGTCGCGATAGCTCGCCTGCTCGCCTGTGAGACGAGTGTCGGAGAGCAGCCCCGCCATGCCGAGGATGCCGTTCAGCGGCGTGCGCATCTCGTGGCTGACGGTGGCGAGGAAGCGCGACTTGGCGGCGCTCGCATCCTCGGCGGCCTGGCGCGCCGTCTGCAGCGCCGCCTCCTGCTCCTTGCGGGCCGTGATGTCGCGGCCGATGCTTTGGACCTGCGCCGGGCCGTCCCCTTCGCGCAGCGGAAAATCGGTCCAGGCGATCCAGCGCTCGCCCCGCGCGGTCATCAGCCGCTGGTCGTGACTGCGCGCCCCGTCGGGCCGGAGCGTCGTCGGCCCCTGCTCGAGCACCATCAGGCCGGTCTTCAGCCCGACCAGCGCCTCGGCGGGCTCGCCGGCGAGCGCCGCGTAGTCGCGGTTCGCGAAGGTGATCAGGCCGCGCGCGTTGCGCCTGACGATGACGTCGCCGAGCCCCTCGACCAGCGCGCGGTAGCGCTCCTCGTTCTCGTGGCTCTCGAACAGCTTGTCCTCGAGCGCCTCGGCGCGCGCCTGCGCCTCGGCGAGCGCTTCGCGGCTCTTGCGCGCCAGGCGGAAATTGACCAGCGCCGCGAGATAGCCGATGGCGGCCAGCGCGGTCGCGGCGGTGAAGGCGGCGGACGAAACCGTACTCAAGACACGCTATCCTTGTACGCCTGCCGCGCCATCGGCGTCGCCGGCCGGCTCGAAACGATCCGGCGATACGAAAGCCCGGCAAATCGGGCGAAGATCGGACCTGAAAATCGCCCGACGCTCCGGCGGACGGCATCGAAACGCCGCGCGACGATGATCCCAAGTCGTTGATCGAAAATAACTTAAACCCGCTTCGCCGCCGATCCCCGTCACCCCGAAGCGATCCGGCGCCGGCCCGCGATCGCTCAAATTTGCCGCATCATGGTTGAGGAAGCGTTGCGGCTCGCCATCTTCGGGCCGGGAGTATGGTTTTTTTGTTGCGGACCCATCGTCCTCGGCCCGCCCGGCGCTATACTTTGGTATCGGATGCCGATTTCCATCACTGAATCGTCGCAAGGAGCCCGCCGATGAGCGAACCGCCCGTCTCCAACCCGTCGATGCCGGGATCGGTCGACCCGCTGCGGGTTCGGCCGCGCCTGCACGCGCTCGCCAAGGTCTGGTGGCTGTTCCTGCTGCGCGGCATCGCCGCCATCCTGTTCGGGGCGCTCGCCTTTGCCTGGCCGGGGCTCGCGATCCTCAGCTTCGTGCTGCTCTACGGCGCCTTTGCGCTGGTCGACGGCATCTTCGCGCTGGTGGCGGCGATCCGCGGGCGCGGCAGCGATGCCTTCCCGACCTGGTGGCTGGTGCTGGTCGGGCTCGCAGGGGTAGCGGCCGGCATCGCCACGGCGGTCTGGCCCGGCATCACGGCGCTGGTGCTCGTCAGCTTCATCGGCGCCTGGGCGCTGGTGCGCGGTATCTTCGAGATCGTCGGCGCGATCCAGCTCCGCAAGGAGATCGACAACGAATGGTGGCTCGTCGCCTCCGGCGTCCTGTCGGTGCTGTTCGGCGTCGTCGTGCTCGCGGCGCCGGGCGCCGCCGCCGTGGGGCTGATCTGGACGGTCGCGGCCTTCTCGATCATCACGGGCGTCGCGCTGATCGCCTTCTCGCTGCGCCTGCGCAAGCACGCGGACCACGGCTGAGTCTGGCTCCTCCCTTCTCCATGGCCCGGCTCATCCGGGCCATGACGGACGAGACGCCGGTCCAAGGGAATGCCGGTTGAGTCCTAGGCCGGCATCTTGAGGGGCCGATCGACGGCGGCGCGATATGCGAGCGCCTCGGCGATATGCGGGCGTCCGACATCGGCCTCGCCGTCGAGATCCGCGATGGTGCGCGCCACTTTGAGCACCCGGTGATAGCCGCGCGCCGAGAGCCGCATCGCCTCGGCGGCGTCGCGCAGCAGCGCGAGACCGTCGGCGTCGGGCCGCGCCGCGGCCTCGATCGCCTCGGGGCTGGCGGCCGCGTTGGTCGCGGGCGACGCGTCGGTTGACGCCGCATCGGTGTAACGCTGCGCTTGCAGGGCGCGCGCCTTGGCGACCCGCGCCGCGACCTCGCGGCTGCCCTCGGCGGGCGGCGGCAGGATGAGATCGGCCGCCGTCACGGCCGCGACCTGCACATGCAGGTCGATGCGATCGAGGAGCGGCCCCGACAGGCGCCCCTGGTAATCGGCGGCGCAGCGCGGATTGGGCTGGCGGCGGCACACGAAGCCCGGATCGTCCGCCTTGCCGCAGCGGCACGGATTCATGGCCGCGACGAGCTGGAAGCGCGACGGATAGGCGATGCGGTGATTGACGCGCGCGATCACGGTCTCGCCGCTCTCCAGCGGCTGGCGCAGGGAATCGAGCACCTGGGCTGAGAATTCCGGCAATTCGTCGAGGAACAGCACGCCGTGATGGGCGAGCGATACCTCGCCGGGCCGGGCGCGCACGCCGCCGCCGACCATCGCGGCCATGCTCGCCGAGTGATGCGGGCTGCGGAACGGCCGCCGCGCCGTCAGCGCGCCGTCGCCGAGCTCGCCCGCCACCGACTGCACCATCGAGATCTCGAGCAGCTCGCGCGGCTCGAGCGGCGGCAGGATCGAGGGCAGCCGCTGCGCCAGCATCGACTTGCCGGCCCCCGGCGGGCCGACGAGCAGCAGGTTGTGCCCGCCCGCCGCCGCGATCTCCAGCGCCCGCTTGGCGGTCTCCTGGCCCTTGATGTCGGCGAGGTCGAGCAGGCCCGCCTCCTGCCGGCGGATCGCCGCCTGGGGCCTCGGCAGCGTCAGCGTGCCCTTGAAATGGTTGACGAGCTGCACGAGGCTTTCGGGCGCGATGATGTCGACGTCCCGCCCCGCCCAGGCGGCTTCCGGCCCCGACGCCTTCGGGCAGATCAGCCCCTCGCCGCGCCCGTTGGCCGAGATCGCGGTCGGCAGCACGCCCGCCACCGGCAGGATGCGGCCGTCGAGCGAGAGCTCGCCGAGGACGGTCCAGCCTTCGGTCGCGGTCGGCGGGATGGCGCCGATCGCCGCCATCAGGCCGAGCGCGATCGGCAGGTCGAAATGGCTGCCTTCCTTCGGCAGGTCGGCGGGCGCGAGATTGACGGTGATCCGCTTCGGCGGCAGCGCCAGCCCGGAGGCGAGGAGCGCCGCGCGCACCCGCTCGCGCGCCTCCGACACTGCCTTGTCGGGCAATCCCACCACCGTGAAGGCCGGCAGGCCCGGTGCGACCTGGACCTGCACATCCACGGCCCGCGCTTCAATGCCTTGGAACGCGACCGTCGTGACGCGGCTGACCATGAACGCTCCCCCTGCCACTCACGGTAGCAGGAGGGTTGCGTTGCGACAAGAACATTCAAGGAACATTCGATGCCATCCACCGCATAGGGCAGGCATCGGAGAGACTTGGGATTGAGTAGTGCGCCCACTTATCGCTCAATAGTTGCAGAAAGCGGAACGAAACGCGTCCGGATTTCAACCGCGCTTCGCCTCGATCGTATCCCACAGCACCTTGGCGACATCCGGCCCGCCGACCTTCTGGACCGCGCGGATGCCGGTCGGCGAGGTGACGTTGATCTCCGTCAGGTTGCCGCCGATCACGTCGAGTCCGACGAAGATCAGGCCGAGCTCGGCGAGCGCCGGTCCGACCCGCTCGCAGATCTCGCGCTCGCGCGGCGTGAGATCCGTCTCCTTGGCGGCGCCGCCGCGCACCATGTTGGAGCGGAGGTCGTCGGGCGCCGGCACGCGGTTCACCGCGCCCGCGAACACGCCGTCGACCAGCAATATGCGCTTGTCGCCCTCGCGCACCGCCGGCAGGTATTTCTGGATGACGTAGGGCTCGCGGAAGGTCGCGGCGAACAGGTCGAGCAGCGAGCCGTAATTCTCGTCCTCGGCGCGCAGGCGAAACACCGAGGCGCCGCCATGCCCGTAGAGCGGCTTGACGACGATGTCGCCATGCTCGGCCCGGAACGCCTTGATCTCGGCCCGGTCGTTGGTGATCAGCGTCGGCGGCATCAGCGCGGGGAATTCGGTGACGAACACCTTCTCGGGCGCGTTGCGCACCGCCGCCGGGTCGTTGACCACCAGGGTCTTCGGATGCACGCGCTCCAGCATATGGGTGGTCGTGATATAGGCGAGGTCGAAGGGCGGGTCCTGGCGGAGCAGGATCACGTCGAAGCCCTCGAGCGCGACCCGCTCCTCGGCGCCGAGCGCGAAATGCGCGCCTTCCTTGTCCTCCACCTTGAGCGGCGCCACGCTCGCGAACACCTGCCCGTCGCGCATCGCCAGCCGGTTCGGCGTGTAGTAGCTGAGGCCGTGCCCGCGCTTCTGCGCCTCCAGCAGCATCGCGAAGGTGGAATCGCCCTTGATGTTGATCTTCTCGATCGGGTCCATCTGGACCGCGACATTGAGCTTCATGTCACTCCCCCGGCACGGATTTCGCGCGCAGTCTTAAGCCCGGACGGGCGGTTCGTCGAGGCGGACGCCTCAGCGCTTGAGCCAGGCCTTCTCGATCAGGCAGATCATCGTATAGGCCGGGTCGAACACGTTGCCGACCTCGTAGCGCACCACCTGCCCCATCAGATGGCTCGCCGACAGGAGCGAGAAGCCGTGATCGGCCATCAGCCATTCGGCCATCTCGGTGGTGGCGTGCTGGAGCGCCTGGTCGAGCGGGCGGGCATTGCCGGCCGTGAAGACATGCGTCGCGGTCTCGCCGCGCGGCCAGCCGATCGCGCGGCCCTTCTCGACGTTAAGCCGGACCGCGACCTCGAAGGTCGTCTCGATGCCGGTGCCGACGATCTCGCCGTCGCCTTGCAGCGCGTGGCAGTCGCCGAGCGCGAACAGCGCGCCCTCTACCGCCACCGGGAACCACACGGTGGTGCCCGGCCGAAAGCCGCGATAATCCATGTTGCCGCCGTTGCGGTCGCTCGTCGAATTGGTGATCGCCTGGCCGCGCGCGGGCGCAACGCCGAAGCAGCCGATCATCGGCTCAAGGTCGAACACGAAGTTGGCGAAATCGGCCGGCGGATCCTTGAGCCGCACCGTGCCGGCCGCGCGGTCGATGTCCCAGGTGAAGGTCTCGGGCGCCGGCATGCGCCGCACGAAATCGGGATCGACGACGTTGGCGGCGAGCGGCGACAGCGTCCAGCCGGTGTCACGCGTCGGCGTCATCGACAGGATCTCGACGCGCAGGCAGTCGCCGGGCTCGGCGCCTTCCACGAAGATCGGCCCGTTCACCGGGTTCGGCCGCTCGGCGCGCTTGACGCCGTTCCGGTCGAAGCCGCGTGCATCGACCGTCTCGGTGATCACCGTGTCGCCGCTCGCGACGCGCAGGACGGGCGCATGGGTCCCGAGCGTATTGTGCCAGACGGTGGCTTCGAGGCGGTGGGTTGTCACGAACGATTCTCCTGCAAACGATACGGGCTAGTCGAGCCGGAAGGCGTCCGGAAGATGTTGCGGCAGCCGGTAGGGCGCGACGACCACGACGTCGAAACGGGCGTCGCAGCCGATGCGGTCGGGATGCGCCGCGAACCAGGCCTCGGCGGCGCGCGCGATGCGCTGCTGCTGGCGCGGCGTCACGGCTTCGAGGCCCGCATCGAGCGCCCGGCGCTGCTTCACCTCGCAGAAGACGATCAGGGAGCCCCGCCCCAGCACCAGGTCGATCTCGCCGACCGGCGATTTCCAGCGTGCGTCGAGCACGCGGAAACCCTTCAGCAGGAACAGCGCGGCGGCCTTCTTCTCCGCGCCGAGGCCGCGCCGATAGGCCTCGCGCCGCGGCTCGGCGGTGCTCAAGGCTCCCGCCCGGCCCGTTCGAGGGCGCGGCGGTAGATCTCGCGGCGTGGTGCGCCAGTCGCGGCCGCCACCGTATCGGCCGCGTCTTTCACGGAGCCGCGCCTCAGCGCCGCGTCGATCAGCGCGTCGATATCGGCCGCCGCGACGGTTTCTTCCGGCGGCGGGCCGATGACGATGACGATCTCGCCGCGCGGCGGCGCCTCCGCGTATTGAGCCGCAAGATCGCTCAGAGGACCGCGCCGCACCTCCTCGAACGCCTTGGTGATCTCGCGGCAGACCGCGGCCTCGCGCGCCGGCCCGAGGCCGTTCGCCAGATCCGCGAGCGCCTCGCCGAGGCGTGGCCCGCTCTCGAACAGCACGAGGGTCGCCGGAATGCGGGCGATCTCGATGATCCGCGCGGCGCGCGCGCCCGCCTTGGCGGGCAGGAAGCCTTCGAAGAAGAAGCGGTCCGTCGGCAGGGCCGCGATCACCAGCGCGGCGAGCACCGCCGAGGCGCCGGGCAGCGCCGTCACGGCATGGCCCGCCTCGCGCGCCGCGCGCACCAGCTTGAACCCCGGATCGGAGACGAGCGGCGTGCCGGCATCGGTCACCACCGCCAGCGCCCGGCCCTCGGCGAGCATCGCCAGCAGCTTCGGCCGCATCGCCTGCGCGTTATGCTCGTGATAGGCGATCAGCGGCCGCTCGATCGCGTAATGGCGCAGCAGCGTCGCGGTCACCCGCGTATCCTCGCAGACGATCGCATCGGCGGCCGCGAGGGTGCCGAGCGCCCGCACCGTGACGTCGCCGAGATTGCCGATCGGGGTCGCGACCACATGCAGGCCGGGCGCGACCGGCGGCGCGAGGAAGCCCTGCCCCTCGATCGCGAAGCGCGGCATTTCCGTCACAGAGGCGGCCGTATCGGGGCGAATGGCGCCGCCGCGTCTTTTCATCGCCGGGTCCTTGCAGTACGAAACCTCAGTAACCCTAATGCCTTGGCGGGCCGCCGTCATCCGAAGCGGCGATTTGAAACGAATTCGTAGGTATTTGCTGGCCATGAATTGCGATCGGCCACTGACGGCTCGGTCCTTTCGCGCCTGGCGCGCGGCCGAGCACGATGGAGGAAAGTCTTGACCTTCGCCCCCGACGACAAGAAGGCCCCCGCGGTGCTGACGCGCCGTGCCATGATCGCCGCCTCGGCGACCTCGGCGCTCGGCCTCGCGGCCTGCTCGGACATGACGCGCTTCACCGGCGGCCCGCGCGCCGAGGCCCCGCCTCCCGCCGTGGAGGCGCCGCCGCCCGGCCAGACGATCGGCACCGGCGGCGTGAAGGTCGGCCTGCTGCTGCCGCTCGGCGCCGGCGGCAACGCCCAGATCGCCGCGCAGTCGCTGAAGAACGCCGCCGAGCTGGCGGTGGCGGAGTTCACCAACTCCAACCTCCAGCTCATCGTGAAGGATGACGGCGGCTCGGCGCAGGGTGCGCAGACGGCCGCCCAGCAGGTGATCGACGAGGGCGCCGAGATGATCATCGGCCCGCTCTTCGCGGTCTCGGTGCGCGCCGCCGCCGGCGTCGCGCGCGGCCGCAACGTGCCGATCCTCGCCTTCTCGACCGACACCAACGTCGCGGCGCGCGGCGTCTATCTCTTGAGCTTCCTGCCCGAGGGCGACGTCAACCGGATCGTCGAATACGCGGCCGGCCAGGGCAAGCGCGCCATCGCGGCGGCTGTCCCCGACAACGCCTACGGCCAGGTCGTGCAGGGCGCGCTGCAGGAGGCGGCGGGCCGGCGCGGCGTGCGCATCGTCGGCCTGGAGCGCTACCCGGCCGACCGCGCCCGCATGCAGGAGCCGCTCGCCCGCCTCGCCCCGGCGGTCGCCCAGGCCGACGCGCTGTTCCTGCCCGATTCCGTCGACGCCGCCCCGCTCGTCGCCCAGGGTCTCCAGCAGGCCGGCGCCGATCTGAAGCGCGTCACCCTGCTCGGCTCGGGCCTCTGGGACGATCCGCGCCTCGCCCGCGCCACAGCGCTGCATGGCGGCCTCTACCCGGCGGCCGACGCGGCCGGCTTCCGCAATTTCGCGGGTCGCTACCGCGCCAAGTTCAACGCCGATCCGGAGCGCAAGGCGACGCTCGCCTATGACGCGGTCTCGCTGGTGGCGGCGCTGTCGCGCACGCAAGGAACGCAGCGCTTCAACGACGCGGTGCTGACCAACGCCAACGGCTTCAACGGCGTCGACGGGCTGTTCCGCCTGCGCGCCGACGGCACCAACGAGCGCGGCCTCGCGGTGCTCCAGGCCGGCCCGCAGGGCGGCCGCATCGTCGCGGCGGCGCCCCGCAGCTTCACGGGCGTCTGATCGTTCG
>JBDHTH010000006.1:0-20641 GCA_039808545.1 Phreatobacteraceae bacterium
TGGTGGAGCGTCACGAAGCGGAAGTCGCAGGCGACGTCGGGCAGCAGGTAGCTTGTCGGATCGCCGATCTCGTAGAGCATCTGCTCGGCGACGGTGAGCGGCGTGATGCGGCCGCCGGTGCCCGGCGGCTTCTCGATGGTGAAGGCGCCATCGGCGCGGCATTCCGCGATCGGAAAGCCCATATCGTCCCAGCCCGGAACTTCCGACCAGTCAGTCGCGATGCCGCCCGTTCCTTGCGCGCCACATTCGAGGAGATGGCCCGCCAGGCTGCCGGCCGCGAGCTTGTCGTAGTCGGCCGGGCCCCACCCGAATTCATGCATCAGGGCGCCGAGCGTCACGGCGGAATCGACGCAGCGGCCCGTCACGACGATATCGGCGCCGCGACCCAGCGCCGCCGCGATCGGGCCGGCGCCGAGATAGGCGTTGGCGCTGGCGAGGCGTTCAGGGATCACGGCGCCGGTGAACATGTCGGCCGCGCCGCGCGCGCCGACCGTATCGAGGCGCCCCATCAGGTCGTCGCCCGTCACGACGGCGATCGTCGGCTTCAGGCCGAGCGCCTCGGCGCGACGGGCGAGCTCGGCTGCGGCCGCCACCGGGTTCATGCCGCCGCCGTTCGAGATGACCCGGATGCCGCGCCGCGCGATCTCCGGCAGAAGCGGCGCCAGCGTCTCGACGAAATCCGGGACATAGCCGAGATCCGGCTTTTTCGCCCGGATGCGGGCCAGCAGCGCCAGCGTGATCTCGGCGAGATAGTCGAAGACGAGGTAGTCGATGGCGCCGCTCTCGACCAATTGCCGGGCGCCGTCCGGACTGTCGCCCCAGAAGCCGGAGGCGCAGCCGATGCGGACGCGCTTCTCGGCGGCGCTCACGGCGCGGCCCAGCGCGGCGGACGGCGCTCGCGGAAAGCCATGAAGCCTTCGAGCGCATCGTCGGTCTTGGCGAGCAGCGGCAGCATGCGTTGGCCGTATTCCACGCCTTCCGCGTAGGTGAGCTCGGCCATCATGTTGAGCGCGCGGCGGCCGAAGCGCATCGCGGTCGGCGCGCCGCCGGAAAGCGCGGCGACCAGCGCCTCGACCTCGGCGTCGAGGCCGGCGGCCGGCACGGCGGCGTTGAGCGCGCCGATGCGGACCGCCTCGGCGGCGTCGATCGCCTTGCCGGTCGCAGCGAGGCGCATCACGTCGCGGCGGGACAGCACGCGCAGCATGGCGGGCAGGATCATCAGCGGGAAAAGGCCGAGCGTGATCTCGGGCGTGCCGAACCGCGCGTGATCGGCGCCGATCGCGAAATCGCAGGCGCAGGCGAGGCCGAAGCCGCCGCCCAGCGCATGGCCGTTCACGCGGGCGATGGTCGCGACCGGCGCCTCGTCGAGCGAGCGCAGCAGCCGCGCCACCGGATTGTCGAGGCGGTCGGGATCGATCCGGAACGGATCGTCGCCGCTTTCGGTCTTCAGGTTGCCGCCGGCGCAGAAGACCTTGCTCCCCGCCCCCGTGATGACGATGGCCCGGATGCCGGCGCGCCGGCCGGCTTCCGCGACGCCGGCGATCAGCCCCTCGACGACGCCGTCATCGAGCGCGTTGCGGCTGTCCTCGCGGTCGATCGTGAGCCAGAGCGCGGCCCCGCGCGCCGCCACGCGCACCTCGTCGGCCATGCCTCCCTCCCCGTTGAATGTTATTCATTTTTGCGGAACTGTACTCCAAATCGGCAGCGGTTCAAGCTGCCATGCTGGCGGATCGAACGCAGGAGGACGGCAGGATGGCGGAAGCGGATGGGGCCGAAGCGGCGGTTCTCGTGGAGCGTCGGGGCGCGGTGGCGATCCTGCGCCTCAACCGGCCGAAGCAGCTCAACGCCGTCGATTTCGTTCTGATGGAGGAGCTTGCCGCCGCGCTCGCAGCGGTCGGCGCCGATGACGCGGTGCGTGCGGTCGTTCTGGTGGGCAACGGCCGGTCCTTCTGCGCCGGCGGCGATCTCGGGGTGTTCCACCGCGATCTTGCGGCGGCGCCGAAGACCGCCGCCGCGCTGATCGATCTCTTCCACGCCATCCTGCGCGCCATCGCGCGGATGCCGAAGCCGGTGATCGCGGCCGCGCACGGGCCGGTCGCGGGCGGCGGCTTCTCGCTGGCGATGGGCTGCGACATGGTCGTGGCGGACGAGGGCACGACCTTTCTGTCGGCCTATACGAAGCTCGGCACGACGCCGGATGGCGGCCTCACCTTCACGCTCACGCGGCTCATCGGGCCGCGCCGGGCGCTGGACGTGATCCTCGCCAATCCACGGATCGACGCGCAGACGGCGCTCACCTGGGGGCTCGTCAACCGGGTGGCGCCGGCGGGCGAGGCGGAGCGCCTGGCGCTCGATCTCGCGGAGGGATTGGCGGGTGCCTCCCGCGGTGCCGTCGCGGCTGTGAAACGGCTCCTAACGGGCGCCGAACAGGTCTTTTTCGACGCACAGCTCGACGCCGAGCAGGCCGCCTTCGCGCAGCGCGCCGCGACGGCCGATTTTCGCGAAGGGATCGCGGCCTTCGTCGAGCGCCGGCCCCCACACTTTCCGGATTGACCGGCGTCAATCCCGCAAGAGCTCGCCCGCGATGATCAGCTTGCGGATTTCGGTCGTACCGGCGCCGATTTCCAGCAGTTTCGTGGCGCGATAGAGCCGGTTGATCTCGGTCTCGCGCATGTAGCCGGCGCCGCCGAACACCTGCACGGCATCCGCGATGACGCGCGTCGCGGCCTCGGCCGAGAACATGATGGCGGCGGCGGTGGCCTTGTGGATCTCCCCTCGCCCGCCCTCGCTCTCGCCGACCTCGCTCGCCTGCGCGAGAACGCGGTAGCAGAGCGCCTTCATCGCCTCGACATTCACATACATCTCGGCGAGCTTGCCCTGGACGAGCTGGAACTCGCTGATCGGACGGCCGAATTGCCGCCGCGTCTTGGCGTAGTCGACCGCCAGCTCCAGAGCGCGCTCCGCCATGCCGACATTGATCATCGCGACGACGGCGCGCTCCAGGTCCAGGCCGCTCATGACGACCTTCACGCCCATATTCTCGGCGCCGACCATGTTAATGGCCGGCACGCGGCAATCGTCGAAGGTCAATTCGGCGGTGGTGGAGCCGCGAAAGCCCATCTTGTCGAGCTTCTGCGCGACCGCGAAGCCGGGCGTGCCCTTCTCGACGACGAAGGCCGAGATGCCCTTCGCGGCCTTCGCCTTGTCGGTCTTGGCATAGACGAGGACGATATCGGCGACCGGGCCGTTGGTGATGAACAGCTTGCGGCCGTTCAGCACGTAGTGGTCGCCTTCGCGGCGCGCGGTCGTCGCCATCGCGCCGAGCGCGTCGGAGCCGGCGCCCGGCTCCGTCAGGCCGAGCGCGCCGATTTTGGTGCCGTCGCAGAGGCCCGGAATGTAGCGCCGCTTGATATCCTCGCTCGCATTGCGCGCGATGTTGTTCAGGCAAAGATTCTCGTGCGCCGCATAGGATAGCGCGATCGCCGGGTTGTAGCGGGCGAGCCCCTGGGTGATCAGGCCAGAGGTGAAGACGTCCGAGCCGCTGCCGCCGAGCGCCTCCGACACCGTCACGCCGAGGAAGCCCATGCGGGCGAGCGCCGGCATCGCCTCGGGCGGCCACCATTCCTCGTTGTCCATGCGCGTCTGCAGCGGGTGCAGCTCGTCGCGCGCGAAATCCGTCGCCAGATCAAGGATTTGCTGCTGCTCGTCAGCGAGCTCGAAGGCCGACGAAAGGCTGTTGCGCCGTGCCGTCATCATGCTCTGCATCGTGTCCTCCCCAGGACAGTCCCGCCGCTTCGGGCGTGTTGACAGGCTTCAGTGAATGATATTCACTATTGCCGTATTGGCAAGCGCCCGGCGAAGAGAGGCGCAGCCGGAGGGAACGATGCGCGAGGCTCGGCAAGGCGCGGGCATACGGGGATTCGCATGCCCGTAATCAGCGCCAGCAAGATGCAGGACCGGCGGGATTCGATCCTCGCGGCGGCGCGCGCCGCCTTCGCGCAGGCCGGCTTCGAGCGCACCTCGATCGCCGACATCGCGCGCGCCGCCGGCGTGTCGGACGGGCTCGTCTACCGCTATTTCGCGAACAAACGCGACCTCCTGAACGCCGTGCTGACGGAGTTCTACGAGCGCACGATGGTGGATCTCGACGCCATCGCGGAGCGCGAGGCGCCGTTCCGGACCAAGCTCCACGACCTCATCCATCGCCATATCGAGGCCTTCGTGGTCGAGGCCGACGCCTGCCGGCTGTTCATCGCCGAGGTGCGGACGGCGGCCGACTACCAGGGCTCGGCCATCCAGCAGCTCAACCGCCGCTATACGTCGATCCTGGTGCGGATTATCGATGCCGGCATCGCGGCCGGCGAGGTGCGCGCCGATATCGACAAGCGCCTGATACGCGACGTCATTTTCGGCGCGGTGGAGCATCGTGCCTGGGCCGCGGTGAACGGGCGCGCGCTCGACATGGAAGCGACGTCGCGCGGGCTGGTCGATCTCCTTTGCCACGGGCTGATGGCGCCGGCCGCCGGGGACGGGCCATGAGCGGCTTCCCGTTCGATACGCTGCTGATCGCCAATCGCGGCGAGATCGCGCTCCGGATCATCCGCACGGCCAAGCGGCTGGGGCTGAAGACGGCCGTCGTCGCGCATGCGGCCGATGAGGGCTCGCCCGCCGTCGCGGCGGCCGACCGCGTCGTCGCGATCACCGGCAAGACGGGCGTCGCCGCCTATCTCGACGGGGCGCAGATCATCGCGGCGGCGCGGCAGGTCGGCGCCGGCGCGATCCATCCGGGCTACGGCTTCCTCTCGGAGAATGCCGGCTTCGCGCGCGACGTCGCGGCCGCCGGCATCGCCTTCGTCGGGCCGACGGCCGAAGCGATCGAGCTGATGGGCGACAAGATCCGCGCCAGGGCCTTCGTCGCGGAGCGCGGTTTTCCGGTCGCGCCGTCGGCGATCGAGGATGATGATCCCGTCACTTTCCTGGCGCGCGCCACGGCGCTCGGCGCGCCGCTGCTCGTGAAACCCTCGGCCGGCGGCGGCGGCAAGGGCATGCGGATCGTCCGCGATATCGCGCTGCTGCCGCAGGAGATCGCGCAGGCGCGGCGCGAGGGCGAGCGTTATTTCGGCGACGGCCGGCTGTATGTCGAGCGCTTCGTCGAGCAGCCGCGCCATATCGAAGTGCAGGTGATGGGCGATGCCGAGGGCAATGTCGTGCATCTCTTCGAGCGCGAATGCTCGACCCAGCGCCGCTTCCAGAAAATCGTCGAGGAGACCCCCTCCTCGGCGCTGACGGCCGAGCTTCGCGCGCGGATCTGCACGGCGGCGGCCGGCATCGCGCAAGCGGCCCGCTATCGCAATGCCGGCACCGTCGAGTTCATCTACGGCAACGGCGAATTCTTCTTCCTGGAGATGAATACGCGGCTTCAGGTCGAGCACCCTGTGACCGAGATGGTGACGGGGATCGACCTCGTGGAAGCGCAATTGCGGGTCGCGGCCGGCGAGCCCCTGCCCTTCACGCAGGCGGCGATCGCGTCGCGCGGCCACGCGATCGAGCTGCGCATCTATGCCGAGTCGGCGGCGCGCGGCTTCACGCCGACCACCGGCACCGTTCTCGCGCTGCGGCCGCCGGGCGGCGACGGCGTGCGCGTCGACCTCGGCATCGCCGAGAAGCAGCGGATCACCACGGCCTTCGACCCGATGCTGGCGAAGCTGATCGTGCATGGCGCGGACCGGCCGGCGGCCATCGCGCGGGCGCGGCGGGCGTTGGCCGATTTCGCGCTGCTCGGCTGCGAGACGAATATCGCGTTCCTCGACCGGCTGCTCGCGCATCCCGATTTCGCGGCCGGCGCGGTTCATACGGGCTGGCTCGACGCGCATCCGGAGATCGGCGCGGAGCCGGACATCAACCCGGAGATACGAAAGCGCCTCGCCGCGATCGCCGCGTTGGCGACGCAGGCGGTGCGGGAGGAAGCCGACGCCGTGCCCGCCCTGCATGCCGCTATCGGGGCCTGGAGGAACTGATGCGGCACGCTTTCGACATCGGCGGAACCGAGACGGAGGTGTGGCTCAGCCGCGACGGCGCCGGCTATCGCCTGCACGGCGATGCCGGCGAGGCGCGTATCGGCCTGGCGGCCGGCCGGCTCGATGTCGACGGGGTTGGCGAGCCCGTGCTGGTCGTGCTCGACGGCGAGACGATCCATGTCCATCTCGGCGGCGCCAACTATGTCCTGCGCCACAAGGACCCGGCTCGGCGTTTCGCCGACGAGGACGACGGCGGCGCCGGCGACGCGGCGCGCGCGCCGATGCCCGGAACCGTGGTGCGCATCGACGTCGCGGTCGGCCAGCCCGTGGCGCTCGGCGACCCGCTGCTGGTCATCGAGAGCATGAAGCTGGAGACGACGATCCGCGCCTGGCATGGCGGCACGGTCGCGGCCCTCCATGTCGCGCCGGGCCAGAGCTTCGATCGCGACGCCTTGCTGGTCACGCTCTCGGCGGGAGGCGGCTGAGATGCGGCGGATCGTTTCCGGCCTCGATACGCGCTCGGCCGAGTTCCTTGAGAACCGCGCCCATAACCGCCGCCTCGCGGCCGAGCTCAAGGCGACCCAGGAAAAGGCCCGCCGCGTGCGGCCGCAGCGCGACCTCGACCGTCTCGCGCGGCAGGGCAAGATGTTCGTGCGCGACCGGATCGAGGCGCTGCTCGATCCCGGCACGCCCTTCCTCGAGCTCTCGACCCTGGCGGCGGGGCTTGCCTATGACGGCGAGGTGCCGGGCGCCAGCATCGTCTCCGGGATCGGCATCGTCTCGGGCCGCGAGGTCATCATTCACGCCGACGACGCGAGCGTGAAAGGCGGCGCCTGGTATCCGCTCTCGGTGAAGAAGATCGTCCGCACGCTGGACATCGCGATCGAGAACTGCCTGCCGGTGGTGCATCTGTGCGACAGCGCCGGCGGTTTCCTGCCGCTCCAGGCCGGCGTGTTCGGCGACCGCTATCTGGCAGGCCGGATCTTCCGGAACCAGGCGATCCTGTCGAAGATGGGCATACCCCAGGTGGCCATCGTGCTGGGCCATTGCACGGCCGGCGGCGCCTATGTGCCGGCGCTCTCGGAATACAATGTCATCGTCAAGGGCACGGGCGCGATCTTCCTCGGCGGCCCGCCGCTCGTGAAGGCGGCGACCGGCGAGGAAAACACCGTTGACGAGCTCGGCGGCGCGGACGTGCACACGCGCATCTCCGGCGTCGCGGATTATCCGGCGAGCAACGAGAAGCATGCGATCGCGATCGCGCGCGAGATCGTCGGCACGTTCCCCAAGCGGGCCAAGGCCGCGATCGACTGGGCGGCGCCAGAGCCGCCCGCCTACGATCCGGACGAGCTCTACGGCATCATTCCGCGAGACATCAAAGTGCAGTTCGACATGCGCGAGGTGATCGCCCGCATCGTCGACGGCTCGCGCTTCCACGAATACCAGCCCGCCTATGGCACGACGCTGGTCTGCGGCTTCGCGCATCTCTGGGGCTGCCCGATCGGGATTCTCGCCAATAACGGGGTGCTGTTCAACGATTCCGCCCTCAAGGGCGCGCATTTCATGCAGCTCTGCGACCAAAAGCGCATCCCGATCGTCTTCTTGCAGAACATCACCGGCTATATGATCGGGCGCGACTACGAGCATCGCGGCATCACCAAGGACGGCGCCAAGATGATCATGGCGGTGGCGGGCCTGGAGGTGCCGAAGATCACCGTGATGGTGAACGGCTCCTTCGGCGCGGGCAATTACGGCATGTCGGGACGCGCCTTCGACCCGCGCTTCCTGTTCATGTGGCCGCAGAGCCAGATCGCCGTGATGGGCGCCGAGCAGGCGTCCAACGTGCTCGCCGAGATCAAGGTGCGCCAGCTCGCCCGGCAGGGCGAGACGCTCGACGCGGCGGGAATCGCGGCGATCCGCGAGCCGATCCTGGAGGAGTACCGCCGCCAGTCGAGCGCCTATTATTCGACCTCGGAGCTGTGGGACGACGGCATCCTCGACCCGGTCGACACGCGCAACGCGCTCGCCGTCACGCTCTCGGCGGCGCTGAACGCGCCGGGCGGCGATCCGCATTACGGCGTCTTCAGGATGTGAGGCGGCGATGAGCGACAAGGCCTCGTCCCCAGCTCCCTTCGACGAACGCCCGGTCGTGCTCGCCTGCGAGGGCATCGAGCGTTCCTTCGGCGGGCTGAAGGCGCTGAAGGGCGCCTCGATCAAGGTGCATGAGGGCGAGATCTTCGGCCTGGTCGGCCCGAACGGCTCCGGCAAGACGACGCTGGTCAATGTCGTGACCGGGTTCTATCCGCCCGATTCCGGCACGGTGACGCTGTTCGGCGAGAACATCACGCATCTCGCGCCGCACAGGGTCGCGACGCGCGGCGTGGCGCGCACCTTCCAGAACCTCGCGCTCTTCAAGGGCATGAGCGTCCTCGACAACATCCTGATCGGCCGCCACACCCATATGCGGCCGAGCGCGCTCGGCACGCTGTTCTACTGGTGGTGGGCGCAGAAGGAGGAGCTCGCCAACCGGCGGATCGTCGAGGAAGTCATCGAGTTCATGCAGCTCCAGGACATCCGCGACGAGCCGGTCGACGTCATCCCGCTCGGCCTGCAGAAGCGGGTGGAGCTGGCGCGGGCCCTGGTCGCCGAGCCGCGCTTCCTCATCCTCGACGAGCCGATGGCCGGCATGAACCAGGAGGAGAAGGAATATATCGCGCGCTTCATCCTCGATGCGCGCGAGGAGCGCGGCGTCACCATCCTGATCATCGAGCATCACATGGATGTGGTGACGGCGATCTGCGACCGCGTCGTGGTGCTGAGCTACGGCGAGATCATCTCGGAGGGCAAGCCGCTGGAGGCGATCGCCCATCCGAAGGTCGTCTCGGCCTATCTCGGCGAGCGGGCTGCGAAGCGCCAGCGGCAGGCGGTGGCGTCATGAACCGGCCCGCCGCGCAGCCCCTGTCGGGCATCGCCTGGCCGAAGATGGCCGATGGCGAGCCGGCGACGCTGGTCGCGGCGCTGGCGCGCAACGCGGCGGAGTTCGGCGGCCGCGTCGGCTTCCGCGAGCGCAAATACGGCGTCTGGCAGGAGCAGAGCTGGGCCGAGATCCTTCAGGAGGTCGCGGCGATCGCGGCGTCGCTCGAGGCGCGTGGCCTCAAGCCCGGCGCCGCGATGACGATCATCGGCGACAACCGGCCGCGCCTCTACTACGCGATGATCGCCGCCAATATGCTGCGGGCCTTCCCCTCCCCGGCCTTCCCGGACATCCCGCTCGACGAGCTGATCGCGGCCACCCGGCACGGCGCGCCGACCGTGGCGGTGGGCGAGGACCAGGAGCAGGTCGACAAGCTGCTCGAGCTGCGCGCCAAGATCGGGCGCCCGACCACGATCCTCTACGACGATCCGCGCGGGCTGCGCGGCTATGCCGATCCCGGCATCCTCTCGATGGAGGCGGCGATCGACGAGGGCCGCGCGCGGCTGGCGCGCGAGCCCGGCCTTCTCGCCGATCTCATCAACCGCGCCGGGCCGGACGATATCGCGGTGCTCCTGCACTCCTCCGGCACGACCGGGCAGCCGAAGGGCATTCCGCTGCGCCACAAGAATGCGACGCGGGGCGTTCTGAACGCGGCGGCGAGCGGCTATTTCCAGAAGAACGAGGAGCTGTTCGCCTATCTGCCGACCGCCTGGGTCGGCGATTTCATCTTCACGCTCGCGGCCGGGACGATGCTGACCGCGACGATCAACATCCCGGAACGGCAGGAAACCGTGATGCATGACCTGCGCGAGGTGTCGCCGACCTTCTATCTGGCGGCGCCGCGCGCCTGGGACCAGATGCTGACGCGCATCCAGGTCGGCATGAAGAACTCGACCGCGATGAAGCGGCGGCTGTTCGACATCTTCATGCCGCGCGCCATCGAGATCGAGAAGAAGCGGCTGGCGGGCACGGCGCTGACGCTCGGCGACCGGATCGCCTACCGGATCGGCGATATTCTCGTCTATGCGCCGCTGCGCGACTATCTCGGCCTATCGCGCACCGAGCGCGCCTTCACGGGCGGCGAGGCGCTCGGCGAGGACACGTTCCTGTTCTTCCGCGCGCTCGGCATCAAGCTGAAGCAGTTCTACGGGCAGACCGAGACCTCGGCGCTGACGGCGGCGCAGACCGAGGGGCACGTCAAGCTGCACACGGTCGGCCGGCCGATGACCGGCGTCGAGATGAAGATCGACGACAACGGCGAGATCCTGGTGCGCTCGCCCTCGGTGATCGACGGCTATTTCGACGATCCAGACGCCTCCGCCAAGGCGCTGGCCGAGGGCTGGCTGCATACGGGCGATGCCGGCCGCTTCGAGGCGGACGGCGACCTCGTGGTGCTCGGCCGGGTCAGCGAGGTGGTGCGTACCGCGGCGGGCGAACGCTACATCCCGAACTTCATCGAGAACCGCCTGAAATTCAGCCAGTATATCCGCAACGTCGCGGTGCTCGGCGCCGGCCGCGACATCCTCACGGCGATCGTCTGCATCGATTTCGAGGCGGTCGGCCATTGGGCCGAGGATCGGCGCATCTCCTACACCTCCTATGCGGACCTTTCGCAAAAGCCTGAGGTGCTGGAGCTGATCGCCGGCGTCATAAAGCATGTCAACGCGCTCCAGCCCGAGACGCTGCGCATTCGCCGCTTCGTCAATCTCCACAAGGATTTCGACGCCGATGACGGGGAGATCACGCGAACCCGCAAATTGCGCCGCAACATCATCGAGGCGACCTACGCGCCGCTGATCGACGCGCTCTACAGCGACGCGCGCGAGACGGTCTACGACGCCGCCATCACCTATGAGAGCGGCGAGCGCGGCGTCATCCGCCGCCCCCTGACGATCAGCGAGGTGCCGGGCTGATGGATTTCCTGCTCATCGCGGAACTCGCCCTCAGCGGCGTCTTCGTCGGGCTCATGTACGCGCTCGTCTCGCTCGGCATCGTGCTGATCTACAAGACGTCCGGCATCGTCAACCTCGCGCAGGGCGGCGTCGCGATGACGGGCGGCTACGTCACCTGGGCGATCGCGGCCGGGCTCGGCGCGCCGATGTGGATCGCCATCCTCCTCGCGCTCGTCGTCATGTTCTTCGCCGGCATGATGGTCGAACGCCTCGCGCTGCGGCGGATGATCGGACAGCCGGTGATCATGACGATCATGCTGACGCTCGGCATCGAGATCATGCTGCGCGGGCTGATGCCCGGCGTGTTCGGCGCCGCGGTGAAGCGGCTCGACATCGGCATCCCGCAGTCGCCGGTCTTCGTCGGCGAGATGCTGATCAACCGCGCGACGCTGATCGGCGGCGGGATTTCCCTGGCGCTGATCGTCGTCTCGCTGCTGTTCTTCAATTCGCGCTACGGCGTCGTCATGCGGGCGGTGGCGGACGACCAGACGGCGTCCTGGTCGGTCGGCATCCGGGTCGAGCGGGCGATCGCGGTCGCCTGGGGGCTCGGCGCGGTGGCGGCGACGGCGGCCGGCGTGCTGTGGGGCGCGACGCAAGGGGTGGACTGGTCGCTCTCGCTGCTGCTCGTCAAGGCGCTGGCGATCGCCATCCTCGGCGGGCTCGACTCGATCCCCGGCGTGCTGGTCGCGGGGCTGATCGTCGGCGTCGCCGAGAGCCTGGCGACCGGCATCCTCGACCCGCTGGTCGGCGGCGGCACGCGCGACATCGTCGCCTCGGCGATCATCCTGCTGACGCTGCTCCTGAAACCGCACGGCCTGTTCGGCCGTGAGCATATCGAGCGGGTGTAGCGCCATGTTCTATCGCCGCACGGGCATCCGCCACACACGCTACGAGCAGGAGCGGCAGCTCTTTCCGCTGCATTTCGACCGGCTGCTGATCCTGCTGGTGCTTTTCCTGCTGCTGGCCGCGCCCTTGGTGCTCGACCGCTTCTATCTCGCCGGCTACCTGCTGCCCTGGCTGATCTGGTCCTCGGCGGCGCTCGGCCTCAACCTCCTGATGGGCGGGGCCGGACAGATCCATCTCGGCTACGGCGCCGTGATGGCGATCGGCGCCTACGGCTCGGTGCATCTGGTGCGGGCCGGCGTGCCGCTCGAGATCGCGATGATCGCCGGCGGGCTGCTCAGCGCCGCGATCGGCATGCTGTTCGGCGCGGCGGCGCTGCGGGTGAAGGGCATCTATCTCGCCATGGCGACGCTCGCCATGCAGTACATCGTCGATTTCGTGATCTCGCAGACGCCTGCGATCAGCGGCGGCACGCTCGCGACCTTGCAGGTGCCGCCGGTGCGGTTCCTCGGGATCAGCCTGAGGGGCGACACCGAGACCTATTATTTCGCGCTCGGCGTCTGCATCGTCATCACGCTGTTCATGCTGAATGTCGGGCGCACCAGCTTCGGCCGGGCGCTGGCGGCGGTGCGCGAGAAGGACTACGCGGCGCAGATCCTCGGCGTCTCGACCTTCAAGTACAAGCTGCTGGCCTTCTGGGTCTCCTCCTTCATCGGCGGCGCCGTCGGATCGGTGCTGGCGGTGTGCTATCTGCGCGCCATCTCGCCCGACCAGTTCCATATCGAACTGTCGATCCAGATCCTCGCGATGGTGATCGTCGGCGGCCTCGGCAGTGTCCTCGGGCCGTTCTTCGGCGCGGCGCTGATCCTGTTCGCGCCGATCGTCCTCAACAACCTGATGGGCTTCGCGGCGAGCTCGCTCGGCATCAACATACCGATCGACCTGCGCGCCCATCTGCCGCTCGTCGCCTATGGCGCGCTGGTGATCGGCTTCCTGCTCTACGAGCCGCTCGGCCTCGCCAAGATCTACGGCAACATCCGCAACTACCTGCTCGTCTGGCCCTTCCGCCACGCCCAGCGGTAACGGCCCCTCAAATCCGAAGGGCGGAGGAAACACACCATGGCAGTCAATCGTCGGATTTTCGTCTCTGGCACGGTGGCGACCCTCGCGGCGCCGGCCATCCTGCCGCGCCGCGCCTTCGCGCAGGACAAGGTCGTGCGCTTCACGATGGCGCAGGACTTCACGCGCATCTACACCTTCGTGACCTCTGAATACAGCCAGGGGCAGCGCGACTATTTCACGCTGATCAACGAGCGCGGCGGCGTTGCCGGCTACAAGATCCTCGCCGAGGTCTCGGATCACGCCAACGACCTGCCGCGCGCCATCGAGGCCTATGAGCGCGGCAAGCGCGAGGGCGCGGTGCTGTGCGATCCGCTCTCGACGCCGGTGGCGCGGGCGCTGGTGCCGCGGGCGCTGGAGGACAAGATCAACCTGATCACCGCCTTCTCGGGCCGGAGCGATGCGGCGGACGGCACGGTGTTCCCTTACGTCCTGCCGCTGTCGATCAACTACTGGACGCAGGCCGGGCTGATCCTCGATTATTTCCGCCAGCAGGAGAAAGGCGACCTGAAAGGCAAGAAGATCGTCTTCGTGCATATCGACACGCCCTTCGGCAAGGAGCCGCTGCCCATCCTGCAGGTCCTCAGCCAGAAGCTTAGCTTCGAGCTCCTGCCCTTCCCCTACACGCCGCCGGGCAACGACCAGTCGGCGATCTGGCCGCAGGTGCGCCGGGCGCGGCCCGACTACGTCATCTTCTGGGGCGCCGGCGTCGGTCAGACGGTGGCGCTGACCGAGGCGATCCGCAACGGCCTGCCGATGAACAAGGTGTCGTCGAGCGTCTGGCTGTCGGAATCCGACATGGAGGTCGTCGGCAAGGACGCCGCCAAGGGCGTGATGAAGGTCGAGCCCTGCGCCAGCGGACGCGATCCGAAGCCGATCAAGGACATCCTCGCCGAGGTGGTCGGCAAGGGCAAAGGCGCCGGGCCGGAAGGCAAGGTCGGCACGGCCTATTACAACTACGGCGTCCAGATGGCGGCGCTGATGGTCGAGGGCGTGCGCAAGGCGGCCGAGAAGGCGCCGAACGGGCCTGTGACGGGTCCCTGGTTGAACGAGGGGCTGACCGCGATCGCGAACTTCACGGCCGACGGTTTGCTGCCGCCCACCACCATCACCAAGGAGGATCACCAGGGCGGCGGCCAGGGCCGGATCTCGCGCTGGGACGGCGCCAAATTCGTGCCGGCGACCGACTGGTTCGCGGCCAATCAGGACATCGTCTGGGGCGAGATCAGGAAATACTCCGAGGAGTTCAAGAAAACCGGCAAGTGAGCCGCCCGGAAGAATCGCGATCGGGCGACGCGCTCCGGCGCGCCGCCCGATCATCGGAATATCGATTCCAGGAACCTTACATGGCGCTTCTGACGCTCAACAATATCGAGGTCGCCTATGACCGCGTCTTTCTCGCGGTCAAGGGCGTGTCGATCGAGGTGCCGGAGCGCGGCCTCGTCGCCCTGCTCGGCGCCAACGGGGCCGGCAAGAGCACGGTGCTGAAATCGATCAGCGGGTTGCTCAAGCCGGAGCGCGGCATGGTCTCGCGCGGCGAGATCACCTTCGCGGGCGAGAACATCCTGGCGCTCGATCCGCCCGACCGGGTGCGCAGGGGCATCGCGCATGTGCTGGAGGGGCGGCGGGTCTTCGGCCACCTTACGCCCTACGAGAACCTGCTGGCGGCCGCCTCGATGCATCGCGACCGCGGCCATGTCGCGGCGCTCGCCGAGCGCATGTTCGAGACCTTTCCGCGCCTTGCCCAGCGCGCCAAGGCGAAGGCCGGCTACCTCTCGGGCGGCGAGCAGCAGATGCTGGCCATCGCCCGCGCGCTGATGACCGAGCCGAAGCTGCTGATGCTCGACGAGCCGAGCCTCGGCCTCGCGCCGTTCCTGGTGGACGAGATCTTCGACATCGTGCGGCGCATCAACGCGGAAAGCGGCGTCGCGGTGCTGCTGGTCGAGCAGAACGCGACGGCCGCGCTCGAAATCGCCGATTCCGGCTATCTCATCGAGAACGGGCGCATCCTGATGAGCGGCACGGCCGCCGTGCTCAGCGCCAATCCCGACGTCGCGGAGGCCTATCTCGGCGGCCACAGCCGCGTCGACTACCACGCGGTCAAGCACTACCGCCGGCGCAAGCGCTGGCTCGCCTAGAGACGCCTCGCATCCCCGTCGAACGCGAACGCGTAGCCGTCATAGGCGGGCATGACGCCGGCCGGCAGGCTGGCGCAGAGCCGGCGATAGTCGAGATCGTTGTGCATGTTGGTGAGGACGGCGCGGCCGGGGCGCATCCGCTCGATCCAGACAAGGGCATCCGACAGCGAGAAATGGCTCGGATGCTGCGCCTGGCGCAGCGCATCGACCACCCAGATGTCGAGGCCGGAGATCGCCGGCAGGCTTCTTTCGGGCACGTCCACGACGTCGGGCGAATAGGCGAAGCCGCCGATCCTGAAACCGAGTGCCGTGATCGTGCCGTGATCCACCTCGAAAGGCAGGAAGGTGATCGGCCCGCCGGGGCCGTCGATCGTCACCCGCTCGCCGTCGGCGATGCGATGCTCGGTCAGGATCGGCGGATAGTCGCTGCCGGCCGGCGTCGCGAAGCAATAGCCGAACTTGCCGAGCAGCGAGATGCTGGTCTCCAGGTCGCAATAGACCGGCACGCGCTTGCGGTTGGCGAGGACGAGGCCGCGCAGATCGTCGATGCCATGCGTGTGGTCGGCATGCTCATGGGTGTAAAGGACGGCGTCGAGCCGCGTCACCTGCGCGTCGATGAGCTGCTCGCGCAGGTCCGGCGCGGTGTCGATCAGCACGGCTGTGGTGCCGCCCTCGCCCATCCGCTCGACGAGCAGCGAGCAGCGGCGGCGGCGGTTGCGCGGCTCGGCCGGATCGCATGTGCCCCAGCCGGTGCCGACGCGCGGCACCCCACCGGACGAACCGCAGCCGAGGATCGTCGCGCGATAGGTCACGCCGCGCTCCGCGTTTCCAGCATGCGCGGGAACAGGCGCTCGACATTGGCGGTCGTGGCGGCGGCGAGCTCGAGGAGCGCAATGCCGCGCAGCTCCGCGACCTTGCGCGCCGTTTCAAGCACATAGGCCGGCTCGTTCGGCCGGCCGCGATAGGGAATCGGCGCCAGGAAGGGCGCGTCGGTCTCGACCAGCACACGGTCGAGCGGCAGGCGCGCCGCGAGCGTCGCGATATGGCCGGCATTCTTGAAGGTCACGACGCCCGAAAGCGAGACATGGAGGCCGAGCGCGATGCCGGTCAGCGCCAGCGCCTCCGAGCCGGTGAAGCAGTGCAGCACCGCCGAGAACGGCCCCTTGGCCATCTCCTCCTCCAGGATGCGGGCGGTGTCGACATCGGCGGAGCGGGAGTGGATGACCAGCGGCAGGCCGGTCTCGCGCGCCGCCGCGATATGCGTGCGGAAGCCCTTTTCCTGCGCGGCGCGGGGGCTGTTGTCGTAGTGATAATCGAGCCCCGCCTCGCCGATCGCGACGATACGCGGATGGCGCGCCAGGCGGACGAGATCCGCGACCGTGACGTCCGGCTCCTCGGCCGCGTTGTGCGGATGCGTGCCGACGCTCGCCCAGACATTGGGAAAGCGCTCCGCGATGGCGATCGGCTGCTGCGCGCGGGCGACGCGCGTGCCGATGGTGATCAGCCGCCTGACGCCGGCCGCCTCGGCGCGGGCCAGCACGCCGGGGAGATCCTCGGCCAGCCCCTCGTAGTCGAGATGGCAATGGCTGTCGATCAGCTCGAAGGCGTCGCTCACGCCGCCTCTCCGCCTTCCGGCTCGACATAGCGCGGGAAGGCCGGCTTCGGCGCCGGCAACGCGGTGCCGGCGGCGAGGCGTCCCGCCGCGCCGAGGCGGTCGAAGCCGCGCGCGTCGGCGGGCACCGCCAGGCTGTCGAGCAGCAGCGCGCCGCCGGTCGGCACGAAGGGCTGCGCCAGAATGGCGATCTGGCGGATCACCTCGGCGGTGACGTAGAGCACGGTGTTCATACGCGCCGGGTCGGTCTTGCGCAGCGCCCAGGGCGCTTCCCCGGCGAAATAGCGGTTGGCGTCGGCGACGACCGCCCAGACTGCCTCGATCACCCTGTGGATCTCGAAGCCTTCCATGGCGGCGCGGGCGGCAGCATGCAGCGCATCGCTCGCGGCGAGGATCGCCTGGTCGGCATCGCTGAAGGCGCCGGGCGCCGGCAGCACGCCGCCGCAATTCTTGGCGATCATCGACAGCGAGCGCTGCGCCAGATTGCCGAGATCGTTGGCGAGATCGGCGTTGGTGCGGGCGACGATCGCCTCATGGCTGTAGGAGCCGTCCTGGCCGAACGGCACCTCGCGCAGGAAGAAGTAGCGCGTCGCATCGACCCCGTAGCTCGCCGCCATGGCGCCCGGATCGACGACGTTGCCGACCGATTTCGACATCTTCTCGCCGCGGTTGAACAGGAAGCCATGGCCGAAGACGTGCCTCGGCAGCGGCAGGCCGGCCGACATCAGGAAGGCGGGCCAGTAGACCGCGTGGAAGCGGACGATGTCCTTGCCGATGATGTGGAGGTCGGCGGGCCAGTAGCGCTTGTAGCGCTCGCTGTCGGTATCGGGATAGCCGGCGCCGGTCAGGTAGTTGGTCAGCGCATCGACCCAGACATACATGACATGCCCTGCCCCATCCGGCACCGGCACGCCCCAGTCGAAGGTCGTGCGCGAGACCGAGAGGTCCTGCAGGCCCGATTCGACGAAGCGCACCACCTCGTTGCGGCGCGTTTCCGGCATGATGAAATCCGGATGGGCGGCATAATGGGCGAGCAGCGGCGCCTGGAACTTGGAGAGGCGGAAGAAATAGGTCTTCTCCTCGGTCCATTCGACCGGCGTGCCCTGCGGGCCGAGGCGGACGCCGTCGGCGTTCAGCGTGGTCTCCTCCTCGGCGTAGAAGGCCTCGTCGCGCACCGAGTACCAGCCCGCATAGGTGTCGAGATAGATGTCGCCATTCGCCTCCATGCGCGCCCAGATGGCCTGCGAGGCGGCGTAGTGATCGGCGTCCGTGGTGCGGATGAAGCGGTCGGCCGAGATGCCGAAGCGCTCGGTCATCGCCTGGAAGAGCGCGGCGTTCTGGTCCGCCAGGGCGCGCGGCGTCAGGCCGGCCTTGGCGGCGGTCTGCACCATCTTTAGCCCGTGCTCGTCGGTGCCGGTCATGAAGAAGACGTCGTAGCCGTCTAGGCGCTTGAAGCGCGCGACCGCATCGGCGGCGATCGCCTCATAGGCATGGCCGATATGCGGCGCGCCGTTCGGGTAGGAGATCGCGGTGGTGACGTAGAACTTCTCGCGCGCCATGGCTCTTCCACTCTTGGCGCGATGCCTCGGCCGCGATCCTAGCGTCCCGACAGCTCCAACAGCATCGAGAAAACGTTGAAGACCAAGGGCTTGCGATCGAGATTGTAGATACGGGTATCGGTCGCCGCGCGGTCGACCTTTTCCCACACCTCGGCAAGGCCCGCAAGGCGCGCCGGCGGCTGGGCGGCATTCGCCGCGAGACGGCTCGTCAGATGGGCGCGCACCGCCTCGATGAAGATGCGCAGCTCCGCGTCGTCGCGGCGCTGGAGCTGGTCGCCGAGCCGGTGCAGCGCCAGCGGATCGATGCCGGGCGCCTGCTCCAGCGCCGCCGCGACGGTCTGGTGCCAGTCGAAACCGTCGCCGCCGAAGGCCTCGACGGCCCGGCGGGCGCTGCCGCCCGAAAGCTTCGCGGCGGCCTCGATCTCGGCCGGATCGGCGCCCGCGCCGATATCCGGGATGGCGCGCAGCACCGCGGCGATCTCGCCGGTGCCGAGCGGCCGAAGCGGCAGGCGGCGACAGCGGGAGCGGATGGTCGGCAGGACGCGGCTCGCGACATGCGAGATCAGGAAGATCAGGGAGCGCGGCGGCGGCTCCTCCACCACCTTCAGCATCGCATTCATGCCGGCGGCGTTCATCTCGTCGACCGTGTCGACGATCGCGATGCGCCAGCCGCCGGCCGAGGCGGTCGCGGAAAAGAAGCCCTTCAGCCGCCGCACATCCTCCACCGGGATGAATTGCGGCAGCCTTTCGCGCTCCGGGCCGGCGATGCGGCGCAGCGCCATGAGATCGGGATGGGAGAAGCTCGCCACCGTATGGAAGGCGCGGGCGCGGGGATCGACCGCGAGATCGGCGGCGTCTCGAACCGCCGGCGCGCGCGGATCGGGATTGGCGAGGATGAAGCGCGCGGCGCGATAGGCCAGCGTCGCCTTGCCGATCCCTTCCGGGCCGGTGATCAGCCAGGCGTGCGGCATGGCGCCGCCGCGATAGGCCTCCAGAACGGCCTGCTCGGCCTCGGCATGCGCGAAGAGGCCGGCCGTCTCGGCCGGGTGCGGGGCGCCGTCGAGCTGATCGGCCGCAAGGCCCTGCTTCTCGCTCACGCGGCAGGCTCCGCCGGCGCCTTGGCGGGCAGGAAGCGCGGCTCGACGAGCGACCAGATCACCTGCTCGACCATATCCTCGTCGGCGCTCGCATCGACCACCGCGAAACGGCCGGGCTCCCTGGCGGCGAGCGCCAGGAACCGGTCGCGGATCGCGCGGTGGCGCTCCAGCGGCTCGCCCTCGAAGCGGTCGGGGGCCGCGCCGCGCTTGCGCAGCCGCTCGACGCTCGCCTCCACCGGCAGGTCGAGGATGATGGTGAGGTCGGGCATCATGTCGCCGACCGTCAGGCGCTCGAGCCCGGCCAGGGCATCGGCGGGAACCTCGCCGAAGACGGTCTGGTAGACGCGCGTCGAATCGACGAAGCGGTCGCTCAGCACATAGGCGCCGCTCGCCAGCGCCGGGCGGATCGTCTGCGCGATATGGTCGGCGCGCGCCGCCGCGAACAGCATCGCCTCCGCGAAGGGGCCGTATTTCTTGGCCGCGCCGCTCAGGATCGCGGTGCGCACGACCTCGGCCCCCGGAGAGCCGCCCGGCTCGCGTGTCTCCACCACCGTGAGGCCGCGCCGCCTCAGCCGCGCCGCGAGGCGGGCGAGCTGCGTCGACTTGCCGGCCCCCTCGCCGCCCTCGAAAGTGATGAACCGGCCGCGCGGCGCGGCCGGGGCGTTCATGGCAACGGTGTTCACAGCCTCTCCGCTCCGGCTCGGAACAGCCCGTAGATGGTTTCCGTGCCGGCGTCGAGGGCGCGCTGGAACAGCGAGCCGCGCTCGACATCCGCCGTCGCGTAAAGCGGCAGCTCCAGAATCTGCGCGTCGTTCTTGAAGACGCGGATATGGCCGATCTCGGTGCCCTTGGCGACCGGCGCCCGGATCGGTCCGTTATAGACGATGCGCGCGACGATCTTGTCGGTCGAGCCGCGCTGGATGAGCGCCCGGACCGGGATCTTGGCGGCGAGCGGCACATGGCCGACCGTGCCGCCGAAGACGCGCGCATCGCCCACCGGCTGGTCCGCCTCGAACAGCAGCCGCGCCTCGAAGGCGCGGAAACCGTATTCGATCAGCTTGCGCGCTTCGTCGGCGCGTTCCCTGTCGGTCTTGGCGCCGAGCACGACGCCGACCAGGCGCGCTCCGTTCTGCACCGCGGTGCCGACGATGCCGTAGCCCGATTCCTTGATGAAGCCGGTCTTCATGCCGTCCGCGCCGATGCCGGCATTGAGGAGCGGATTGCGGTTCGGCTGCTTGATCTTGTTCCAGGTGAACTCGCGCTGGCCGTAGATCGGGAAATGCTCTGGATAGGTCTGGATGATGTGCAGCGCGAGCTTGGCGAGGTCGCG
>JBDHTH010000007.1:0-17360 GCA_039808545.1 Phreatobacteraceae bacterium
TTGAAATGGCAGCCGGCCGGCGGCGCCAGCGGCGACGGGATCTCGCCGGTGATCGGCTTGAAATTGGCGCGCCCGCCGTCGAGCCTCGGCACCGCCTCCATCAGCGCCCGCGTATATGGGTGCTTCGGATCCGCATAGACGGCGCGCGTCGGCCCCATCTCGACGATCCGGCCGAGATACATGATCGCGACGCGGTCGGTCAGGTGCTTCACCACCGAGAGGTCGTGCGAGATGAACAGCATGGCGAGCTCCAGCTCGCGCTTCAGGTCGAGGAACAGGTTGATGATCTGCGCCTGGATCGAGACGTCGAGCGAGGCGACAGGCTCGTCGCAGATCAGCAATTCCGGCTGCATCGCAAGCGCCCTCGCAATCGCGATGCGCTGCCGCTGCCCCCCTGAGAACTGGTGCGGATAGCGATTGGCGATGCCGGTCGGCAGCCCGACCCGCTCCAGCCAGCCCTCGACATAGCGCCCCGCCTCGCCTCGGCTCGTCAGCCCATGCGCGAGCGGCGCCTCGGCGACCGTCGCGCCGATCGTCATGCGCGGATCGAGCGAGGCGAACGGGTCTTGGAACACCGTCTGGATCTTGGTCGTGAGCTTCCTGTGCCGCCCCGAGCCGGCCGACATCACGGGCTCGCCCTTGAAGGTCACGGTGCCGATCGTCGGCGGCAGGATGCCGGCCGCGATGCGCCCCAGCGTCGACTTGCCGCAGCCCGATTCCCCGACGAGCCCGACCGTCTCGCCCGGCGCGATGGCGAGGTCGACGGCCTCCACCGCCCGCACGGCCCGATCCTCGACCGCACCGCCGAGCGCCCTGGCGATCCGCGCCCCGAACGTCACCTTCGGCGCGAAACGCTTGGAAACGCCCTCGACCGCGAGAAAGCTCATGCGGCCACCCCCTCGAGCCCGATCGGCCGCCAGCAGCGATGGCCGCGCGTGCCGGCCCGCGTCATCTCGGGCGGGGTCTTGCAGATCTCGGCGGCCCGCTCGCAGCGCGGCGCGAAGGCGCAGCCGGGCGGCAGGTTGCCGAGCGCCGGCATGCCGCCGGGGATCTGCTTCAGCGCCTCGCCGGGCGCGCCCTGCGCGGGGAGCGAGGCGAGCAGCCCGGCCGTATAGGGATGGCGCGGCGCCGTCAGCACCGCCTCGGTCGGCCCCTCCTCGACGATCCGCCCCGCATACATCACGGCGATCCGGTCCGAGAGGGCCGCGATGGTCGCGAGATCGTGGCTGATCCAGATGAAGGCCGTGCCGGTCTCGGCGACGAGCTTCCGCACCTCCGCGAGGATCTGCGCCTGGATCGACACGTCGAGCGCCGTCGTCGGCTCGTCCGCGATGATCACCTCGGGCTGGTGCAGCAGCGCGGTGGCGATCGCGACGCGCTGGCGCATGCCGCCCGAGAACTGATGCGGAAAATCGTCGAGCCGGCGCGCCGCATCAGGAATTCCGACCTTCGTCAGGGCCGCGGCCGCGCGGCGGCGGATCTCCTCCTTGGAGGCCTTCTCGTGCGCCGTGATCGCCAGCCCCATCTGGGTGACGATCGACAGCACCGGGTTCAGCGTCATCATCGGGTCCTGGAAGACCATCGCGATGCGGCGCCCGCGCAAGCTTCGGATCGCCGCCGGCTTCATGCCGACCAGATCCTCCCCGCCGAGCAGCACCTTGCCGCCCGTGATCCGCCCCGGCGCCTCGATCAGCCCGAGCAGCGAGAAGCCGGTGACGCTTTTCCCCGAGCCCGACTCGCCGACCAGCCCGAGGATCTCACCCCGGTTCAGCACGAAGGAGACGCCGTTCACCGCCCTGACGGTGCCCGCCTTGGTGAAGAACTCGGTCGTCAGGTCGCTGACCGCCAGCACCGGGCCGCTCATCGCTTCAGCCTCGGATTGAGCTGGTCGCGGATCTGGTCTCCCACGAGGTTAATCGCCATGATCAGCACGATCAGCGCGATGCCCGGATAGATCGAGATCCAGTAGCGGCCCGACATCATGTACTGGAAGCCGTTCGAGATCAGCGCGCCGAGCGAGGGCTCGGTCGGCGGCAGGCCGAGGCCGAGGAAGGACAGCGTCGCCTCCAGCGCGATCGAATTGGCGACCTGCACGGTCGCCACCACGATCAGCGGCGGCAGCGAGTTCGGCAGGATGTGACGGAAGATCACGCGGGTGCCCGAGAGCGGCGCCGAGGTCGCGGCCTCCACATAGTCCTTGCTGCGCTCCGCGCTGGCCGCGCCATGCGCCGTGCGGGCGAAATAGGCGTATTGCGCCGCCACCAGCGCGACGATGAGCTGCGTCTTGCCCTGCCCGAGCATCGCCGAGAGGACGAGCGCCAGCAAGATCGCCGGAAAGGAGAGCTGCAGATCGACGATCCGCATGATCACCGCCTCGGTTCGCCCACCCGCGAAGGCCGCCGTGGCGCCGAGGCTGGCGCCGATCACGAAGGCGAGCGCGCCGGCCATCAGCCCCATCTGGATCGAGATCCGGAGCCCGTAGAGGATGGCCGAGAGCATGTCGCGCCCTTGCGCGTCCGTGCCGAGGAAATGCGTGTAGCCGCCGCGCCCGACATAGCCGGGCGGACGGCGGGCGTCGGACAGCACCAGCGAGGAGATGTCGTAGGGGTTCTGCGGCGCGTAGAGCGGCGCCGCAACGGCGAGGATCAGGATCAGCGCCAGCAGCACGAAGGCCGCGACCGCGACCTTGCTCTCGGCGAAATCGTCGACGAAGCGGCCGAAGGGCGTGTCGCGGCTCATGCGGCGCCTCGCGCCCTGAGCCGCGGGTCGAGCAGCGCATAGGCGAGGTCGACCAGGAGATTGATCAGCATGAACAGGATCGCGACCAGCACCAGATAGGCGACCATCACGGGCCGGTCGAGCGCCGTGATGGAATCGATGATCAGCTTGCCGACGCCCGGCCAGGAAAAGATCGTCTCGGTGACGACCGCGAAGGCGAGCGTGGAGGCGAATTCGAGCCCGAACACCGTGACGATCGGGATCGAGATCAGCCTGAGCACATGACGGATGAGGATCGTGCGGTCCGACAGGCCGGCGGCACGCGCGAATTTCACGGTGTCGGTCAGCATGATCTCGCGCGTGCCGGCCCGCGCCAGGCGGATCATCAGCGACATCTTGAAGAGCGAGAGGTTGAGCGCCGGCAGGAAGAGATGCTTCAGCCCGTCGAGGGTGAGGAAGCTCCACTCCACCCCGAGGACCCGGACGGTATCGCCCCGCCCGCCGGCCGGCAGCACGCCGAAATGCACCGCGAAGACAAGGATCAACACCAATCCGATCCAAAATGTCGGAACAGAAAATCCGAATATCGATAGCGCCATGATGAGCTTGGCGATGGGGCTGTTTGGGCGATAGCCCGCATACATGCCGAGCGGCACCCCGATCAGCGTCGCGCCGATCACCGCCATCAGCGTCAGCTCCAGCGTCGCGGGCAGCCGCGACAGGATCAGCTCGAGCACCGGGATGTTGAAGACGAAGGACTTGCCGAAATCCCCGTGCAGGATGTTGCCGAGGAAGTTCAGGTACTGCCGCCACAGCGGCTGGTCGAGCCCGTAGCGGGCGATCGTCTCGGCGCGGATCTGCTGCGTGGCGTCCGGCGAGATCAGCGCGTCGATCGGGTTGCCGATCGCGTAGACGCCGAGGAACACCAGCAGCGACATCGCCAGCGCCACGATGACGGCCTGCGAGACGCGCTGGATCAGGAAGGCGAGCATCTCAGTCCCAGTTGTCCGCGATGATCGCCCGCGTTTCCTCCACCGCCACGGCCCAGAGGGCGTCCGTCTCGGCGTCCGGTTTCTGGTAGACGCCGTGGTAGTTGCCGTCCCCGAGCAGCTCCCGCTTCATGCCGGGATCGGATTTCGCAAAGCGGGCCGCGTCGAGCTGCGGCTTCAGCGTCGCCGGCATCTCGACGCCGGCGAGCCGGGTCGACGGGAAATTCTCCATCCAGGAGGCGTGCGAAGCCTGCGGATCGATCTCCTGCACCTTCGCCCAGGTCTTCGGCGCCTTCCACCATTCATGGAACTTCACCTGGCAGTCGCGATGCCCGTCGAGCCATTCCGCGATTACGGTCGCGACCGGCCCGTTGCCGCCATGGCCGTTGACCACCACGATGCGCTTGAAGCCGGCCCGCGCGATGCCGTTCAGGATGTCCTCGATGAGCGGCGCGTAGTGCTTCAGCTTGACCGAGACGGTGCCGGGAAAATCGACGAAGGACGGCGTCAGCCCGAAGGGCAGCACCGGATAGACCGGCACGCCGAGCGGCTCGGCCGCCTCGATCGCGACGCGCTCGGCGAGGATCATGTCGACGCAGAGGCTGAGATAGGCGTGCTGCTCGACGCTGCCGATCGGCAGCACGCAGCGGTCGTCGCGCTTCACATGCGCCTCGACCTGCATCCAGTTCATGTCAGCAAGGCGCATGGACCCACTCCCCTGTCTCGCGGATCGCGCCGGTCGATCGCTGGCTGCTGCTGTCTTCAGAAGGATATTGACGGCGCTCAAAAGACCCGTCAAGTTCCATATGGAACTAAATTGGGCAGATCGATGCAGCAGAGATCGAGCGCCGAAATCATTTCCTCGCCGGCCAATGACGCCGCCGCGGATGGCTCCCGGCTCGCGCCGCTCTGGCAAAGCCCCTGCTGGTTCTCCTCGCGCCTGAACTTCCTGGCGTTTCACTTCAACAACCCGGTCTATGACTGGATCCAGACACGCTACGGCCTCGTGCGGCCTGAATTCGTGTCGATCTACACGACCGGCCTGATGCCCGGCCTGACGGCGCATAAGATCGCCGCCGCGTCCGGCTTTCCGAAGAACACGCTGAGCCGCGCCATCAACAACCTCGTCGAGCGCGGCCTGCTGCGCCGCACCCAGCATCCGGACGACCAGCGCAGCTACGTGCTGCACCTCACCCCGCCCGGCCGCCGCATCTTCGACGACGCGATGCCGCTGATGCTGGCGCGCCAGGCAACCATGCTCTCGGCCCTGACGCCGTCCGAGCAGGAGCAGCTTGCCGGCCTGATGAGCCGGATGATCCAGCAATCCGAGACCTGGCCTACCGAACTGAGCGAGTAAAAAAGGGGAACTTCCATGATCCATGTCAGAACCGCAGGTCGCCTCGCGACGCTTGCCGCCGCGCTCACCCTGTCGATTTCCGCCAGCGCCGCCTTCGCGCAGACGCTGACGATCGGCGTCCGTGCCGGCCCGGATTCGATCGATCCGCATTTCACCGCCACCGGCACCCATGCCGAGGCGCTGAAGCACATCTACGACACGCTCGTCTGGTCCGGCGACAATCTCGAGCTCGAGCCGGGCCTCGCCACGAGCTGGAAGGCGCTCGACGACACGACCTGGGAGTTCAAGCTCCGCCAGGGCGTGAAATTCCATGACGGCTCGGACTTCACCGCCGAGGACGTGAAGTTCTCGATCGAGCGCATCCCGGCGGTCGCCGGCCCGAACCCGACGACGATCTATGTGCGCCGCGTGAAGGAGACGCAGATCGTCGATCCTCACACGATCCGCATCAAGACCGACGGCCCGGCGCCGAACCTGCCGAACGACTTCATCCGCCTGTTCATCGTCTCGGCCAAGGCCGCTAAGGACTTCTCGACGAAGGACACGGCCAATGAGGGCTTCAACACCGGCAAGGCGGCGATCGGCACCGGCCCCTACAAATTCGTCTCCTGGACGCCGAAGGACCAGCTCGTCCTCGCCCGCTTCGACGGCTACTGGAAGGGTAAGCCGACCTGGGAGAAGGTGGTCCGCAAGGACATCCCGAACGACGCCGCCCGCATCGCCCAGCTCAAGGCCGGCCAGGTCGACGTGATCGTCCGCGCGCCTGCCTCCGACGTGCCGACGCTGGAGAAGGATACGAAGCTCCGCGTCGTGAAGTCCGATACGGTCTATCTCTTCTACGTGGAGCTCGATTTCCGCGAGAAGAGCCCGCAGGTCACCGCCAAGGACGGCTCGCCGCTCGCCAAGAACCCCTTCCTCGACCCGAAGGTGCGCGAGGCGATGGATATCGCCATCGACCGCGAGGCGCTCGCCGAGATCGCCATGGAAGGCCTCGGCAAGCCGGCGACCCAGATGGTGACGCCGGGCATCTTCGGCTACGATCAGAAGCTCACGGTCGTGAAGCCGGACATCGCCAAGGCCAAGAAGCTGATGGCCGAGGCCGGCTTCCCGAACGGCTTCAAGGTGGTCTTCTCCTTCACCAACGACCGCCTGCCGGGCGACCGCGCGGTCGGCACCTCGATCGCGCAGATGCTCGCCGCGATCGGCATCGACGCGCAGGCGAACGCGGTTCCGGGCGCCGTGCTGTTCCCGGCCCGCATCCGCGGCGAGTTGTCGATGTCGATGTCCGGCTGGGGCACGCTGACGGGCGAGTCGAACTACACGCTCTCCTCGCTCTTCCACTCCAACGATCCGGCCAAGAAGCTCGGCGCCTTCAACGTCCGCGGCTATTCGAACCCGCTGATGGACAAGCTCATCGAGGACGCGTCGGTCGAGATGGACGAGGCCAAGCGCCGCGGCTTCCTGGAGCAGGCCAACGCGCTGGTGCGCTCCGACCGGCCGTCCCTGCCGATCGCCTCGGTCGGCACCGCCTGGGCGATGCAGAAGAAGTTCACGATCAAGCCGCGCACCGACGAGGACACGCTGGCGATGAACATCTCGCTCGCCAACTGAGCGGGCCTGGACGAGGGAGAGGCCGCCGGCCTCTCCCGGCCAACCGGAGGAAACGATGCCCATCGCGATCGCCATCCATGGCGGCTGCGGCACCCTGCCGCGGCACGAAATGACCGACGCCGAATGGGCCGAGGCGAAGGACCATCTCGCCGACTCGCTGAAGGCCGGCTGGGCGATCCTGAAGGCGGGCGGCAAGGCGCTCGACGCCGTCGAGGCCGCCGTCGTCGTGATGGAGAATTCGCCGCATTTCAACGCCGGCTACGGCGCCGCCCTCAACACGGACGGCTTCCATGAGCTCGACGCCTCGATCATGGACGGCCGGACGCTGGCGGCCGGCGCCATCGCGGCCGCCACGCATACGAAAAATCCGATCAAGGTCGCGCGCGCCGTGATGGAGAGGAGCGGGAGCCTGCTGCTGACCGGGCCGGCTGCCGATGCCTTTGCCGAAAAATCTGGGCTCGAGACGGTGGAGAACGGCTATTTCACTACCGCGCGCCGCGTCGAGACCCTCGCCCGCATGAAGGCGCGCGAGAAGGCGGGCACCACGGCGAGCGCCTCGGAGGCCGAGAAGCACGGCACGGTCGGCGCGGTCGCGCTCGATTCCCACGGCGATCTCGCGGCCGCGACCTCCACGGGCGGCTTCACCAACAAGCCGGCGGGCCGGGTCGGCGACAGCCCGATCATCGGCGCCGGCACCTATGCTCGCAACGGCGTCTCGGCGACCTCCTGCACCGGCATGGGCGAGTTCTTCATCCGCCATGTCGCGGGCCACGAGGTGGCCTCGCTCATCCGCCTGTCGGGCCTTTCGCTCGCCGAGGCGACGGCGCGCGTCATCGACGAGATCGCGGCGCATGATATCGGCGCCGGCCTCGTCGCGGTTGGGCCGGACGGCGCGATCGCCGCGCCCTATCGGGCCGAGGGCATGTATCGCGGCTGGATCACGACGGAAGGCGAGCTGGCGGTCGCCACCCATGCCGAGATCGAGCGCCGCGGGCGCGTCTGAAGGAGCGACCCGATGCCCTATCCGAAGATCGACGAGCCGATCCTGATCTGGGGCGCCGGCGCCATCGGCGGCACGATCGGCGCCTATCTCGCCCGCGCCGGCATCCCGGTCTGCCTCGTCGACATCGTCGCGGAGCATGTCGAGGCCTGCCGCACCGACGGGCTGGCGATCGAGGGGCCGGTCGACAGCTTCAAGATGATCGTGCCCGCCGTCACGCCCGACCGGGTCGAGGGCCGCTACCGCCGCGTCATCCTCGCCGTGAAGGCGCCGGCGACCGAGGCCGCGATCGCGGCGCTCGCGCCGCATCTTGCCGAGGACGGCTATATCCTGTCCGCCCAGAACGGCCTCAACGAGATCGCCATTGCGGAGGCGGTCGGCGCCGAGCGCACCATCGGCTGCTTCCTGAATTTCGGCGCCGACTGGCTGGGGCCGGGCCGCATCCTGTTCGGCAACCGCAGCGCCATGGTGATCGGCGAGCTCGACGGCGAGACGCGGGAGCGCACGCGTGAGATCCACGCGCTGCTGCGCGCCTTCGAGCCGGACGCTGTCATCACCAACGACATATGGGCCTATCTCTGGGGCAAGCTCTCCTATGGCGCGATGCTGTTCGCCACCGCCCTCAACATGGAGTCGATGGCTGCCAACTTCGCCGATCCGGCCCGCGCCAAGGTCTGGAAGACACTCGGCCGCGAGGTGATGGCGGTGGCGGCGGCGCGCGGCGTGACGCCGATCGGCTTCGCGGGCTTCGATCCCCTGCCCTTCGCGGAAGGCAGCGAGGCGGAGCGCGACCGGATCATCGCCTGGCTCGCGGATTTCAACGCCAAGAGCGCCAAGACCCATTCCGGCATCTGGCGCGATCTCGCGGTCCGCAAGCGGCGCACCGAGGTAAACCAGCAGGTCGGCATCGTCGGCCGGCTCGGCCGGGAGAGCGGCATCGCCACGCCGGCCCTCGACAGGCTCGCGACGCTCATCGGCGATATCGAGGAGGGCCGCCGGCCGCAATCGGCCGAGACCTTCGAAGAGCTCGCCAAGATCTGCCGCTGAAATTCGACCTAGGGGACACGCCATGGAACTGCGATTTGACGGCAAGGTCGCGCTGGTCACCGGCGCCGCGCAGGGCATCGGCCGGGCCATCGCGACCGCCCTCGCCGATTCCGGCGCCAAGGTCCATCTGACCGATATCGACGCCTCCGGCCTCGAGGCAGCCGTGCAGGCGACCGGCGGCACCGCCCATGTCGCCGATCTCGGCGATCCTGCCGCGACCGAAAAGCTCGTGGGCGATGTCCTCGCCGCCTCGGGCCGCATCGACGTGCTGGTGAATGCTGCCGGCGGCGTGCGCGGCCAGGTCGGCCGCCCCATCGAAGCCGTATCGCCCGAGGAATGGCGGGTCATCTTCGCGGCGAATGTCGATTCCGTCTTCAACCTGGCGCGCGCCGCCGCTCCCGCCATGAAGCAGGCGGGCAACGGCCGCATCATCGTCATCTCCTCCGGAGCCGGCCTGCGCCCGAGCCTCACGGGCATCCAGGCCTATTGCGCCGCCAAGCATGCCTCCGTCGGCCTGACCCGCCAGCTCGCCTGGGAATTCGGCCCGCACGGCGTCACCGTCAACGCGATCGCGCCGGGCCTTGTCCTGTCGAACCCGAGCTCGCAGAAGCAGTGGGAGTCCTATGGGGAAGCCGGCCAGGCGCGCGTGCTCGAATCGTTCCATCTGCGCCGCCTCGGCACGGCCGAGGATATTGCGGCCGCCGCCCTCTTCCTCGCCTCCGACGCGGCGGGCTGGATCACCGGCCAGGTCCTATCGGTCGACGGCGGGCGGTCTTGAACGCGGCGTTTAAGTCGATTTGAACGCGTTCTGTTAAGGTTAACCAGAAGTTACCCCTAGAGCCGCGTAGATTTCGCTTCCGCGGCGCACCGGTTTCGTTAACATTTACCCTGGCGGAAGGGCCCCGCGTGTGCTGCGGCGGCTTGAGGGTAAATAAGATGCGGTACAATCGGTGCGGCAGGCATGGTCGGCGCAAGGCCGAAGGAGCGGCGTCATGAGCGCGCCGCTGGTGACGATATCGGGCGAATTGCCGGAGGCCGGCGATTTCGCTTTCCCCAATCTCGGACGCCGTCCCCATAACAGCCATGCGCGCCGGCCTCGTCCGCGCCTCGAGCTGCCGAGCGGCTTCCCCAGCTTCGAGATAGCGCCGGAGGCCGGCAGCTTCGCCGAGCTCGACGTCGCGATCGACGATTCCTTGCGCACCTATTGGTGCGGCATGCGCCCGAACGGGCGGCCCTGCTATGCCCCCGCCCTGCTCAGCGGGCTGCGGGCCATGCAGCGCAACCTGCGCGCCAAGGGTCCGCAATGGACGGCCGGCCCGGATCCGCGCCTCAAATTCTTCGTCCTGCATTCGAAGGTGCCGGGCATCTTCAATCTCGGCGGCGATCTGGCGCGTTTCCAGGGTTGGATTCGCACCCGCGACCGGCTGAGCCTCATCAGCTACGCGCGCGACTGCATCGACATCGTCTACGACAACTGGATCGACTACGACCTGCCGCTGGTGACGATCGCGCTCGTCCAGGGCGATGCGCTCGGCGGCGGCTTCGAGGCGGCGCTCTCCTGCGACGTCATCATCGCGGAGCGCCACGCGAAATTCGGCCTGCCCGAGACGCTGTTCAATCTCGTGCCCGGCATGGGCGCCTACAGCATCCTCAGGCGCCGGATCGGACGGCGGGCCGCCGAGGACCTCATCACCTCGGGGCGCATCTACGGCGCCGAGGACCTGCAGGCGCTGGGCCTCGTCGACAAGATCGTCGAGCCGGGCGAAGGCCTCGCCGAGACGCGCGACTATCTCGCGCGCTCGGCCCGGCACAGCAGCTCGATGCAGGCTCTCTACAAGATGCGCAGGCGCTCCGATCCGATGTCCTACGAGGAGCTCTACGACATCTGCGAGATCTGGGCCGATGCGGCGCTCGGCATTACCGAGCACGACCTGCGCAAGATGGAGCGCCTCGTCGCCGCCCAAGACAGGCGCCGCGCCGGCATGGCGGATCTCAAGGTCGCCGGAGGCGGCTGACCTTCGGCCGGACCTACCGGCATCCGATCAGCCCGGATGCCGGACGCCTGCCTGCGGCCCGCGGCCGTTCTGGAGGTAGGTTTCGAGCGCCGTCTTGGCGCGCACGAACTCGGCCTCCAGCACCTCCACATGCCGCCGGCCATGCGAGGCGAGCTCCGGCGCGTCGATATGCCGCCAGCCGAGGCAGAGCTGGTAGATCTCCCGCGCGCCGATATTGGCGGCGCCGCTGCGCAGCGCATGAGCCTGCTCGCGGAACCGCGCGAGATCGCCCTGCATGACCGCGAGCTTCAGGCTGCCGATCATCGCTTCAGTCTCGATCAGAAAGCTCGGCACCAGCATCGCCAGGAACCCCTCTCCGCCGAGCGCCTCCAGATCGGCGAGCGTCCTGAGGTCGATCGGCGGCCCGTCCTCGCTACGAAAGCGCGGATGCGACGAGATCTTGCGCACGGTCTCGTTCTCGACGATCTCGCCGCCGGCCTGGCCAACCAGCGCCATGCGGCTGTTGATGATCTCGATGAGCCGCGCCGGCTCGATCGGCTTCGTCACGCAATCGTCCATGCCGGCGTCGAGCGCGCGCTCGCGCGCTTCCGCGGTCGCATCGGCCGTCAGCGCGATGATCGGGATCCGCGCCCGGCCGAGGGAGGCGAAGCGATACAGCTTCGCGGCCTCGATGCCGTTCATCACCGGCATGTTGAGGTCCATGAAGACCAGGTCGATGCCGCCCTCGTTGATGGCGTCGAGCGCCTGCTCGCCATTGTCGACGAGCCGCGCCGTATGCCCGGCACGCTCCAGGATCTTCGCCATGACCTTCTGGTTGGTGCGATTGTCGTCGGCGACCAGGATCGTGTAGCTCGCCCCCGAAACCGCTTCGCCGAGCGCCGCCGCCTCGCCGGCGCTTTCGCCGGCGGTCGCCACGTTCAGCGCCGCATAGAGCATTTCGCCCGTGATGGGCATGGGGAGAATGGACGCGTAGGCGGTCACGACCTCGGGCGCATAGTCCGCGTCGTTGCCCGCCAGCAGCAACGTCGCGGCCGGGTCCATCATCGAGACGGCAGTCGCGATACGGAGCGGATCGCCGCACCGCTCGTCGATCAGCACGACGCGGCGATGGCTCCCCGCCGTGGCCGCCTCGCGGACGAGGTCGAGGACCGCTTCGGGCGTATCTCCGTAACCGACGCGCACGCTCGAGCCGGCAAGCTTTTCGCGGATCGGCCGAAGCACCTGCGCCTCGTCCCTCGAAAGCACCATCAGCCGCAGGCGCGAGCCGTTGGCGAGCGTCAGCTGGTCGTCGAGCGCGACGATCGGCATCGTGAACCAGAAGACGCTGCCGACGCCGACCATGCTCTCGACGCCGATCTTGCCGCCGACCTGCTCGACGAGCTGCTTGGCGGTGGCGAGGCCGAGGCCGGTGCCGCCGTAGCGGTCGACGATCGTGTCGTCGGCCTGCGTGAAACGCTCGAAGATGCGCCCGAGTGCCTCCGTCTTGATGCCGATGCCGGTATCGCGCACCTCGACCCGCAGCATCAGGTTCGGCGCGTCCTCCCGCGCCTCGACGCCGGCGACGATCGTCACTGAACCCTGATCGGTGAACTTCACCGCGTTGCCGACGATGTTGAGGATGACGTCGTGAAGCTGGCGATAGGTCGCATGCACCATCGCCGGCGTATCGGGCGCGATATGCAGCGCCAAGCGGATCCCCTTGGCCTGCGCCTGCACGCTCGTCATCGACCGCACTTCGGCGAGCGCCGCGTAGAGGTTGAAATCGCTCGCCTGGGCCGGCATCAGGCCGGCCTCGGCGCGCGAGAAATCCAGGATGTCGTTGATCAGGCCGAGCAGCGAATGCGCGGAGGCCCGGATGGTACGGTTCATGTCGCGCTGCTCGGCGTCGAGGCGCGTATCGGCGAGAAGGTCGCTCATGCCGATCACCGCGTTGAGCGGCGTGCGGAACTCGTGGCTGACGCTTGCCAGGAACACGCTCTTGGCGCGGCTCGCCTCCTCGGCCTCCTGCCGCGCCCGCGTCACCTTGATGATCAGCGTCGCCGCATAGGCGGGCAGGATCACCAGCCCCATCATCAGGCCGACCGCCAGCCCCTTGTGCTCCGACCAGTATTCCGCCGTCACCATGACGGTCAGGAAGCCGATGAAGCTCATCGCGGTGGCGAGCGCCAGATACGGAATGCCGAACCGGAACCCGTTGCCGAAGATGATCCAGAGATAGATCGGATAGAAGGCCGCCGTCACCTCGTTGCCGACCAGCAGCGCGGTCGACAGCGTGCCGATATCGACCGCCATCGCGACCACCCGGCGGATGATCGAGACCTCGGGGCGCACCAGCAGGTCCATCGCGAAGATCGCGCCCATCAGCACGTAGAAGACCGACAGCGCGAGCGAGATCGTCGTCGTCTCGGTCGGGGCGGACGAGAAGACGTAGCTCGCCGACAGATAGATCAGCAGGCCGAGGCCGATGACGACCCGGTTGAGCACCATCTCGTGCTCGGAATCGGGCCGGTGGCGCAGACTCGACAGGCGCCGGCGCAAAGGCACCAGGATCCCGCGCAGCCGGTTCGGCATGGCGCTGGCCATTGCTAGCCCGCCTGCATGTAGCCGCCGCCGTTGAGCAGCTCCAGGATGCCCTCCGGCGGCACGGGTCGGCTGTAGAAATAGCCCTGCACCTCGTCGCAGCCTTCCGCGATGAGGCGCGACAGCTGCTCCTGCGTCTCCACCCCTTCCGCGACGATGTCCATGCCGAGGCTGTGGCCGAGCGTGATGATGGCCCGCACGATCGCGGCATCGCTCGGATCGTCCTCGATATTGCGGACGAAGCCCTGGTCGATCTTCAGCCGGTCGACCGGGAAGTTCTTGATATAGGCGAGCGAGGAATAGCCGGTGCCGAAATCGTCGATCGCCAGCGACACGCCGAGCGCCTGCAACTGCCTCAGATTCTCGGCCACCGATTCCGGATCCTGCATGAGGATCGACTCGGTCAGCTCGAGCTCGAGCGTCTGCGGCGCGACGCCGGTTTCGGCCAGCACCTTGACGACGAGCGCGCCGACATTCTGCTTGCGGAACTGCACCGGCGAGAGATTGACCGAAACGCGCAGATTGTGGCCCAGCTGCTGCCAGAGCTTGGATTGCCGGCAGGCCTCGCGCAGCACCCAGTCGCTGATCGGCACGATCAGGCCGTTCTCCTCGGCGAGCGGCAGGAATTCGCCGGGCGATACGAAGCCGTGGCCCGGCCGCCGCCAGCGGATGAGCGCCTCCACGCCGACGATCCGCCCGGTCGCGAGCTCGATCTGCGGCTGATAGTAGAGCGTGAATTCCTTGCGGTTGATGGCGTGGCGCAGGGCGGAATCGAGCTCCGTCTGCTCCTGCATCAGCGTCGTCATGTCGGCCGCGAACAGCGAATAGGTGTTCCGCCCGTCCGCCTTGGCGCGATACATGGCGAGATCCGCCGCCTTCAGCAGCCCCTGGATATCCGACCCGTCGGAGGGGTGCAGCGCGATACCGATGCTGACCGTCGTGGCGATCTCGCGCCCCTCCACGACGAGGGGCGCCGAGATGGTGCCGATCAGGCGCTCGGCGAGCTGCTTGACGTCCTCGAGCTGCTGGACGCCGATCTGCAGCACCGCGAATTCGTCGCCGCCGAGTCGCGCGACGAGATCGGTTTCGCGGACCGTGCCGACCAGCCGCTCGGCCATGACCTTCAGCACCTCGTCGCCGACATGATGGCCGAGCACGTCGTTGACGCTCTTGAAGCGGTCGAGATCGAGTAGATGCAGCGCGAACGGCCGGTCGCCGCGCCGGGCGCGGGCGATCTCGCGGCGGATGCGATCCTGAAGCAGCGTCCGGTTCGGCAGGTTGGTCAGCGAATCGTGATGGGCGATGTGCAGCAGATGCTCTTCGGCCCGCTTGCGGTCGGTGATGTCGAGCGAGGTCGTGAGGACATGCACGACCTTGTCGGTGGAATCGCGCAGCGGCGCCTTGGTGGTCAGGAAGACGCGCGGCTCCTTCCGCTGCGAGATCAGCGTTTCCTCGAAGGGCGGCAGCGCCATGCCGTTCTCGAACACAACGTTGTCGTAGCTGCGCCCGCGCGCGCCGTGCTCGTCGCCGAACACCGCGCTGACGTCCTGGCCGACGACCGCCTCCGGATCGATGCCGTAGAAATCGGCCTGATGCGCGTTCACGAACACGATCCGCCCGTCCCGGTCGCAGGCCGAGACCATCGCGGGCAGCGTGTCGACGATCTGCGCGAGCCGTTCGCGGCTGTCGCGGAGCACCTGCTGGCGGGAGCGCTCGCTGGCGTCGAGCTCGCGCTCCAGCGTCACGGCGCGCGTCTTGATCAGCGCCTGCTGGCGGCTGAGGCGCAGCAGGTTGCGCGCCCGCGTGACGAATTCGTGGTGGTCGACGGGGCTTTGCAGGAAGTCGGTGGCCCCCGCCTCCAGCGCCTTCAGCCGATAGGAGCGCTCCTCGTAGACCGTGAGGACGATGACCGGGATATCGCTGCAGCCGGGCATGGCGCGGAAGGCGCGCGTGAACTCCGCGCCGTCCATCTCCGGCATGTTGAAGTCGGTGATGATCAGGTCCGGCGTGTTGCGCTGCAACCAAACGAGCGCCTCGCGCGGATCGCCGAACGCCTCCACGCTGACACCGTCCTCGATCGAGGACGCCAGTCGCGAGAAGATGTTGCGGTTCGTAATCCTATCGTCGACGATGACGATGCGTGTCATGGGACCAGTTGATTGCGGAATGGATATCGGCCGTCGTCCGCAACTATGGCCGCCAACAGCTTAATTTCGGGATAAGAGCGAAGCCGGTCGAATCCTCGCCAAACCACCCCTTTTACGGCAATTCCTCAATCCAAACGCGCAATTCGCCGCAAAAATCAACAACCCCGACGCGCATCGGCGCCGCTATGTCAGACGGCCGCGCGCCGCCACCTCGAGCGGTCCGACGATCTCCTCGCCGCGCACCGCGACGACCCGGTCGACCATGTTCACGACGACGCAGACATGGTTCGGCACGATGCGGACGATATCGCCGACTTTCGGCCGCGTATTCGACGCCGCGAGGTCGAGGAATCCGTGCTCCTCCGCGAAGCGCGCGATCCTCGCCTGCGGATGCTCGAGGATGAGGCCGTGCCCGTCGAGCCCGCCGACATCGCTGGTCAGCGTCTTGGAGCCGGCGTCGAGGATGCCGCGATCCTCCTCGGCCCGGCTGACGACCGTCGAATAGACCAGCAATCCACAATCCGCGAGTTTGGCTATGCCGGCCGCCAGCATCATGCGGTCGTTGTAGATGTAAGTGCCGGCGCGGTGCTCGGTGGCGCCGTCGAGCTTGCCGAGATTGACGAGGTTGGGCGTGCCGCCGGTCGAGACCATCCGCGGCGCGAGGCCGGCCGCGCGAAGGCCGGCATTGGCCTCGTCGAGGAAGCGCTGCGTCGCCGGCCAGGCGTCCTCGGGCGGATACATCATGAAGCCCGCGAAGGAGAGGCCCGGCCGCGACGCGATGTCGCGCGCCAGCGCCACCGCCTCGCCGGCCGCGACGACGCCGGCCCGCTTGCGGCCCGTGTCGCATTCCACCACCACGTCGAGCGTCTTGCCCGAGAGCTCGGCGGCGCGCGGCAGCCCCGCGACGACGGTCGGGTTGTCGGCCGCCACCGTCACCTTGGCGCGCGCCATCACGGCGGCGAGGCGGCCCATCTTCTCCTCGCCGAGGAGGTTGTAGCTGATCAGGATATCGTCGAGCCCGGCCTCCGACATCACCTCGGCCTCGCCGATCTTCTGGCAGGTGATGCCCCGCGCCCCGGCTTCGCGCTGCATCTTGGCAATCACCGGGCTCTTATGCGTCTTGATATGCGGGCGGTTGGCGACGCCGGCCGCGTCGCACATCGCCTGGATGCGCGCGATGTTGCGCTCCACCACGTCGAGGTCGATCACCACGGCGGGGGGGCCGAATTTGCGGGCGATCCGTTCAGCAAGCGTCGTCATCGGGAGTCTCCAGGCGGCCGGGGCCGCGACCATAGCCGATCCTCGCGGCGAGCGTCACGGGCGGCGAGCGCGATGCAGTTCCGCGTCGCCGGCCGCTTGCGGCGGGCCGAGCCGCCATGCCTGAATGCCGGGCATCCGCCATCCCGAGCCGAGAGGAAGCGTCAATGACCATGCGAATCTATGCGGCGGCTCTCGGACTGGAGGCGAACAGCTTCATCGCGCAGCCGACCTCCTATCAAGCGTTCCGCGACAAGCTCTACTATCCGCCCGGCACCCATCCGGATTCGCCGACCCATCAGACTGCCGCGGTCTTCGTCGCCAAGCGCCGCGCCGCGCGCGACGGCTTCACGGTGATCGACGGCCCCTGCTACGCGGCCCAGCCGGGCGGCCCCGCGACCCGCGCCGCCTTCGAGCGCATGCGCGATGAGATTCTCGATCACCTGAAGGCCTCGCTGCCGGTCGACGGCATCGCCCTGTCGCTGCACGGAGCGATGATCGCGGAGGGTTACGAGGATTGCGAGGGCGACATCCTCCGGCGCATCCGCGCCATGGTCGGCGGCGGCGTGCCGATCGCCATCGAGCTCGATCCGCATTGCAACCTGACCATCGAGCGCTGCCGCCTCGCCGACATCATCG